>JABMNN010000102.1 GCA_013204545.1 Chloroflexota bacterium
GCTTATCGCAGTCTTGGCAGTAGAAAGTTCGATATCCAAGCGAGGTTCGATATTTTCTCTTCGAAATGGACGTGGACAGACAGTGTGGGCAAGACATAAACAGATCTTCTCGGCAAATGAGGAACGATGTTATTCTGCCCCGACACTGAGTTCTGACAGAACCGACTCCTCGTTGCTTGAGGTGGTAGCTGGTGGCGAGTCCGGTTTGTCCGGCTCCGACGATGATGGTGTTGTGAGTGGTTGGCATGGCGTTGTATTTGGGGGATAGCTTGTCGATTTGGTGAGTCTAGTCGATCGATCCTGAAAATGGATTCAGGATGACATGAGGTTAAATTTTTGCCAAAGATTACGTTTTTTCTTGGGATGACTAGAGCTAAAAGGTTCTGTCAGAACTCAGCGCTCACCATGAAACTCAGCCGACCTAAATACGTGATTAACCTCTGTATTTAAGCCGACAATTCGGTCATTAGAGTCGACCAAATCACTAACTGAGCGCTGAGATCTGACAGATCCACCCTGTCGTAGTCATCATGGGATGTCAGCTGCCCCGGTATCTCTGACCAAAAAAACACCGACGATCAAACGCTACTCAACTCGACCGCCCGCTTCAAAGAGTTGTCGATCTTTCGGAATGATCGTTTGGTCCAAAATCCAAATAATATCATTCCTATGCAGGCTGCAATTCCTGACGATTTTTCTATTTGGACCAACTTGGTCGATCCTCCGTCTACACCCACCAACTCGAAAGAATGGTCGCCACGATATATCTTGCCGATACCTTTATACGCCATCCATCTGATTATTTTGGAATCTTGTACGTCAAGTAAATCAGCCTTAAACGAAATCCGTATGCCGGCCGGACCAAGTAGAACCATTTCCATGGTGTTCCCACTCGCAAGTTCACCGGATGCTACTTGTAGCACTGGATTCCACTCACCTCCGATATCGCTTAGGTAGAGCCAGACTTTTTCAATAGGCGCGTTGATTAGGACTTGGGTCGAGACGATGGGCACAGTCGTTATTCATCACCGACATTGGAAATGGTTTCAGTGATAGCTATTTGGAGAGATTCGACTTTTTCGTCGAGTTGTTGAACTCGCCTAGACAGCGTTTCGAGAATGTTGAATGCGAGTGAAGGGTCTTCGTGAACGCGCTTGAGAAACCCTCTTTTATCCAAAGTCAGTATCCTTGCATCGCCCTTGGCCGTTACTGTCGCTGATCGGGGCGACTTTGTGAAGATCGACATTTCACCGAATACCGCACCTTCACTCAACTCTCCCAATTTGAACTCACCGCCACCGGCAGATTTTCTTGTGACTTCAGCGATTCCAGCCTGAATCACGAACATGACTTCCCCAGTTTCACCTTGCCGACATATCACTTCACCGGAAAAGAATTGTTTACCGAGTCGTCCATCTTGCATATCACTCGCTCTGTTTCGCTGAAGGTTTAAATATGATCGATTTAGCGGATTCATAACCGAGTCGTAAAGCGAAACTCGGATTGATCATGCGGTAGAAGACATCTCGGTAAGGCGCGCTACCGGTGAAGAGATCCCATAACGCCATACTCATTTTCTTTTGTAAGTCATCGGATTTTTGTTCACGAGATGTCATCCCGATGATGCCTCGCATAAGCGGCTTCATTCGTCGCGCCTTGTGAACGAAGCCAAACATGAATTTTCCGTACCCGTTGTCGTTTGCCAACGTGTCATAAGTAGGTGAGAATCCCTTTTCAAAATCAGCTGCGCTGATACCTCGGAATGCTGCGGTTAGTGCGGCTGCTTTCGCTGTTCGATAAGCTGCCCCGATTCCATCCTTGTTGAGTCGAGAGACTCCTGAGTCGCCAACCATTACAAATCGGTCGGCAAATGCGACTGGAGCAGCCCCTGTGTTCATTCGAGGTGAACAATGACATGCTCCCTCACCAATATTCTCTATACCCGGAAATACATTACGAACGGACTCAGATGAAAAAAATTGGTCAAGGACGTCTTCAGTAATCCCACCAAGTAACGCGACTGTAGCGTAGTCACCCTTCGGGACGATGGCAGCAAAATCCAAGTTCGGTATGTTCAAAAGGAAGATGTGCAGCGACGATCCGAACATCTCGTCAACTTTGTCCCGACCGAGCTTTACCTCTGTGATATACGCCCTAGTTAATTCCGGGTGTAGTTCCCCTTCAGCTATTTTTTCATAAAGCTTCCAGGCCGTAGAGTTGGCTCCTGTTGCACCCACCGCAAGATCGTATTCTTCCGAATTACGCCGCGTGCTTACGATCATGTTCGTGTCGCTTCGTTCAATGGCACTAACTCGGTCGTGGATAACGTTAGCTCCGATAGATTCAGCCAAATCCAAGAGATATCCATCGAGCCCACCCCAGTCAAGACGATCCGCATCGCGCGGTCCACCACCCCTATGAACAGTAGCTATTCTCTGTTCAGCCAGCGGAGTGTTTATGCGAACTGAAGACTCGTCTGTGTGCAAAACGTACGAATCGATACCGCGTTGAATGACGGTTTCAGGCAGGCGGATGCCTTCGGTTGCCAGCATCTGTATCAATGATTCAGACACTATTCCGCCACACATGTTGCAGCCAGGCGGTCCGATCAACGCAAAATCACGGGGTTCATAGATATCGACTTTCAGGTCCATATCCATGCGATTCGCAAAAGTCAGCAGGAAATAGGAGAACATGGCCCCGGCAGGGCCACCTCCGATTACCGCTATTCGGCTTCCATCATCCAGTTCTAGCTTCATAGTGAGCATATTCTCGTACCTCTGGTTGTGAGGGAGAAAGTCATTTCCATGCAGTTTTCATGAAGTCAGATAAGAGCTGAGTTAGCTTCAGTTCCGTTCCTATAACTACAAATATTTGGTCACTGCCTTGCCGATTAATACACAGCATCGACTTAATGTTCGCTAAGCGCAGATCGCCAAATCTCGAGTGCTGGTCTGGGATTCCCATTACCGTCAAATAAGCCCAAATCGCGAAACATTCTTAACTTGCCAGCAGCAGTGTGTGTGCTCAGCGTCGTATCCCACAACTCATCGAAGTCACGGGTGAAAAACCAGACCATGAACAGCGCTTCTTTTTCATCTACGACATCCAACATAGTTCGCACATATGTCGTCTGCTGCATTTCACTCCCAGCTACAAGCAAATCACCTTCGTCGGGTATCTGCTGAGCGGGCCACCCTGTTTCTGAGATAGCGAATGCCTTATCGGGAGCAAGTTCAATGATCTTGTCAAAGTATTCGGTGGTAACCCTGTCGGCATCGTTCAGGATAAAGAACGGATATGTGCTCACGACAAGTAGGTCGGTATACGGCAGTAGGTCGTTGATCGCTCGGGTTTGTGATTCGGGCGATCTCAGGAATTCTTCATGATTGAAAGTGATAATTAACGGTAGTTCCGGGTATTCCTCTTTTAGCGTTCCATAGACTTGTGCGGCCATTCCGACGAACGAACCCCATGAACTCGGATTAAATGTCGATAAATAATTTGCCTCGATCGCGTACGCAAAGAAATCGGGATTGAAACCATTGATGATCGACCGAGCGTAGTTCAGGTACGCCTCCACTACTTCCGGGTGGTCGAAGGACCTACTTTTCCACACATCGGTCAGCGGTTCATTCGCAGTATTCCCTCTATAGGCGGCTAAGCCGTTGCGATCGAAATTGATCGGGGTGATAGAAACGAATCGGGTCATGTCCTGTGGAAACAGAGCCGCTTTAGCACCAAGTTCGTTCGCAAACCGTTCTGCATAGCGTTCGTTCGCCAGAGCCTCTGACCACGGAACTCCACCATCAAGATGAAGTGATATCAAGTTCGACTCCCTGGATATCAGTACGTAAGTTTCAAGCAGCGCATCTACGTTCGCTGCGTACGAAAAATCGCTGAACCCTATGTCTGTGGACAGCGCCGACAGCTGAGACGGGTGCAACTTCACAACGGTGGTTGCGGCGGTCGTTGGCGTTACAGATAAAGCTGTTGCCACGCTTGATGTTGCCGTTGCGTCTGCTCTGAAAGTTACAGCTGTGCCCACTTCAGATGAATCCCCATTGCAGGTGGTGAGACCGAGAACAAAGAATATCGCTAATGCCAACCAGTAGAAGTATTTTTGTGAAAGTCGCAATGTCATAGTCTGTTCACGCAGCGAGAGCCGATGCGATTTAACTCACCTCGTAACACGCAACCGCCCGGCCACCGGCTTTATTTTCGAGAATCGGGTGTGAAAAGTTTTCGCAGTGCTCTGTAGCCTCAAGGCATCGATCGAAAAATCGGCAGCGGTCAAGCGGATCGATCGGTTTTGCAACCCCACTCTTAATAAGTACTGGCCAGCGCTCGTAAGTTGGGTCGGGAACAGGAACTGCCGAGATCAAGGCTTTTGTGTAAGGGTGTTTTGGGTTTTGAAGAATATCTTCCGTAGAGCCCATTTCAACTATCTTGCCGAGGTACATAACCGCTATGGATTCGCACATGTATCTAGCTACAGCCATGTCGTGAGTAATGTAGATAAAGGTAGCGTTCAGCCTCTGCCTCATATCTAACATCAACTTCATGATGCTTGTACGAACTGAGACATCGAGCATCGAAGTAGGTTCATCAGCGATCAGAAAAATCGGATCAAGAATGAGCGCCCTGGCAATAGCGACTCGCTGACGCTGACCACCTGAAAGTTCGTGCGGGTACCTGAACATGAGGTCGTTCACTGGTGTAAGTCCGACCTCCGCCATAATTTTTGTGACTTTAACTTTTCTCTCGCTAAGGTTTCCTATTTTTTGAACCTTTAACGGCTCGATAATCGTGTCGAAGATCGTAATTCGAGGATTCAGCGACTCGTATGGGTCCTGAAATATCATCTGAACTTTTCGACGGAATTCCTTTGTGTCTTGATGCCCTAAAGTTGTGCAATCAGTAAATTGGCCATCGCCGAGGTCGACGGAAATCCGACCTGCTGTCGGTTCGATGAGTTTTACGAGCATTTTGGCGAGTGTCGTTTTTCCGCAACCCGATTCGCCAACAATTCCAAACGAACCACCCTTAGCGATTTCAAGAGAAACATTTTCAACCGCGTGAACAAAACTTTTAGACGATCCAAATAAACTTTTACCCACCGGATAGAACTTCGTAATGTTTTCGACTCTGAGCGAAGGAGGCCGAATCAGCGTTCTCGGCAATGCTGGTTTTTGACTACTCATTTGCTGCACCTGCTAGTTCGACAAGTGGGTTAAAGCAGTCGACCCACCTCCCACCAAGATCAATTCGCATAGGGAGAGATTTTGTGCAAACGCTCGTCTTTTTATTGCAGCGCGGCGCGAATGGACATCCGGTCGCTGGTTGCATTAAATCAGGGAGTTCGCCTTCGAGAACCACGAGTTCTCTTTTAGGCCCTTTGACGCTGGGAACGGAATCAAGAAGTGCCTTGGTATAAGGGTGTGTGGGATTTGCAAAAATATCGTTCGCAGGACCATATTCAACCATTCTCCCTGCGTACATCACCCCGATGTAATCAGAAACTTCGGCGATCACGGCAAGATCGTGCGATATGTAAATCATCGACATAGACCGTTGTTGCTGAATCTTCTGAAGCTCACGCAGAATGCGCTCTTGAACAATTACATCCAGAGCAGTGGTTGGTTCGTCGGCCACAATAACGCTGGGGTCAGAAGCTAGCGACATAGCGATAACCGCTCGCTGTCGCATGCCGCCACTAAGCTCGTGTGGGTATCGGTCGGTCAGCACAGGATCGAGACCGACGAGGTCAAATAGCGCTTCGATGCGCTCGAATGCGTCTTCTCTAGTTATTCTCTCGTGTGCCTCGATGGCTTCTAGCAGCTGATCACCAACGGTGTACACCGGGTTTAGCGAATTCATTGCCGCCTGGAAAATCATCGAAATACCTGTCCATCGGTACTGCCGCATTTCCGAATCGCTAATCGCCACAACATCCACACCATCGAGAATAATCCGACCTGAAGAAATCTGAGCGTTATCCGGCAGTATCCGCATCAACGAAAGAGCGAGACTCGTTTTTCCGCAACCTGATTCGCCAACGATTCCGATTGTTTCTCCCGATTTAAGTTCGAACGAAACATTGTTAACCGCGAATACCGGCCCACCCCGAGTGGTGTACTCAACCGAAAGATTTTCTACCTCAAGGGCATTCTGGTTCATCGAGAACGCAACCTTGGGTTAACTACTTGGTCGAGAGCCCTACCAACGAGATAGAACGATCCCGCTAGCAGAGTGATAGAAAGTCCTGCCGGTATCAGCAACCACCACTTATCGAGTCCGCTAAGCAAATACCCTCCGGAC
>JABMNN010000103.1 GCA_013204545.1 Chloroflexota bacterium
ACGAACAGCGACGTCAGCGTGATCAACTGGTGATGATCGCATCTGAGAACTACACGAGTGCCGCAGTTCTCGAAACGGGCGGATCAGTTCTCACTAATAAATATGCCGAGGGATACCCTGGACGGCGTTACTACGCCGGATGCGAAAACGTCGATGTTAGTGAGCAATTAGCAATAGATCGAGCCAAAGAACTTTTCGGAGCAGCGCATGCCAATGTGCAACCTCACTCGGGCTCTCAGGCGAACATGGCGGCGTTTTTCACACTTGCCGACCCCGGCGATCGCATCATGGCAATGTCACTTGACCACGGTGGACATCTGACGCACGGATCACCAGTAAATTTCTCCGGCAAGCTGTATGAATTCGGTCACTACGGAGTCGATCGGGACAGTGAAGTCTTAGATTACGATGCTGTCCAGGAGCAAGCTCTGGAGTTCAAGCCAAAGATCATCATCGCTGGTTATACCGCATACTCGATGGCCATCGATTTCAAGCGGTTCCGAAACATAGCAGATTCGGTCGGTGCGTATTTGTTGGTTGACATGGCGCACATCGCTGGTCTCATCGCTGGCGGGGCTCACCCTTCACCAGTTGAGTACGCTGATATTGTGACCAGCACTACTCATAAGACACTGCGTGGCCCTCGCGGTGCGATGGCTCTTACTAATAAAGAACTCCAGCGTAAGTACAACTCTGCTGTGTTCCCAAACATGCAGGGAGGCCCGATGGAACATGCGATTGCCGGCAAGGCAGTTGCTTTTAAAGAGGCCATGCAACCGGAGTTCAAGGACTACGCACATCAGGTTGTGCAGAATTCCAAAACGCTTGCCAGTGGTTTGGCTGCCGGTGGATTGCGAATAGTTGCCGGAGGTACGGAAAACCATATGATGCTGGTAGACACCCGTTCGGTCGGCCTGACGGGGCGCGATGCCGAGGCAGCACTGATCGCAGCGGGCTTGGTGGTCAATAAAAACACAATACCGTTCGACCCAGAGTCGCCGATGGTCACATCGGGAATTCGGATCGGTACACCTGCGCTCACCTCTCGTGAATTAAAGGTTGCTGATATGGAAATTGTCGCCGGATACATTCTCGAAGCACTTAAGTCCCACGATAATGAAGCCGTTCTTGCGAAACTCGGTGGTGAAATCGCAAAATTTGCATCGAAGTTCCCTGTGCCTGGTCTAGATTCCTAATTATTGAGTCTAAAATGTGACATCCGATTTGGAACTGATGTTAGTCACTGTGAAAATAGTGGGAGACGCGTTGCAATAGCGTGGTAGAATGAATCGGTTTCGCGCAATTTTAGAAGAACACGGTGGATCGTTGAGAAAGTACGAATTAGTTTGGATTCTTGGTAGCGATGCTGACGAACAGCAGGGTACTGAGTCCATAGAAACAATCACTTCGCTAGTAGCGGGTGTCGGTGGCGAATTATCTAGCACCGATGTGTGGGGCAAGCGCACGCTGGCTTACCCAATTCAGAAGAACACTGAGGGGTATTACCTTCAGGCGAACTTCGAAATCGAAAGTGCCAAGGCTCAAGAGATCGAACGAGCGATAGAGGCTGATCAGTCGATCATCCGGCATCTCCTCATTCGTGACGAGATCAAGCCGGTTGTTGTCATGGAAGCAGCCGAGTAGAGCCTGGCTTTTAGCCGGGTACGGATAAATTTCAATTGAGTCTTAACCAGATACTCCTTATCGGCCGGGCAGGTAACGATCCTGAAATGCGTTACACGCCTAGCGGCACGCCAGTCACAAGTTTCAGCCTTGCTGTAAACAACAACAAGCGCGACGAAAAAGGTGATTGGACAGAAGAAACCGAATGGTTCCGAGTTACGGCTTGGGAGCGTCAGGCGGAATCTGTGAATCAATATCTGGCAAAGGGGCGTCGAGTGTTCGTTGACGGTCGATTATCGACACGTCAGTACACGAGCAGTTCAGGCGAATCCCGCACATCGCTGGAAGTACGGGCGTTCAAGGTTGTTTTCCTTGACTCTCCCGGCGGTGAATCTACGGGAGCCGGTGCGCCGCCGGAAGCCCAAACTTATTCAGCAGATCGTGACGGGTCAACCGTCCAACGAACTCCTGCTGTCGATAACCCATCTGAAGACGTGGAGGAACTGCCCTGGTAGCAGTTCCCATGTGGAACGAATTTGGCAAGTCGCCAAATGGTTCTACTGTCCTTTCCGCGAGGTAAAAAATGACAACCCCCCGATCAACTCAAGGTGGCGCCGGGCGCACACCATTCCGCCGCGGTGTTCGCCGCCGCCGCGTTTGCTTCTGTAAAGAGAGCACTGTCGATTACAAGGATGTTTCAGGCATTCGCCGATTCATTACGGATCGTGGTCAAATCGAAGCTGGTAAAAAAGCTGGTAACTGTGCAAAGTGTCAGCGAACCCTGACAACAGCGATAAAGCGCGCTCGTCACCTAGCTCTGCTTCCATACGCTCCAGATCACCTCCGTGTGACTGGGTCGGTATCGGGCAGCGGCAAGATCTCTGATGATGAAGACGAAGCTACTAAAGATGTAATCTCTGACGCCGTCGACTCAACTGATGCTGCTGAAGATGTTGTCTCTGACACCGTCGACTCAGATGACGTTGCCGATGATGCAGAAGTTGAAGATAACTCGTCTTCAGCGGCACCAGAAGAAACCGAAACGTTAGCTGAGGACGTTTCAACTGATGAAGCTACAGACGCCGAAGAAGACAAGTAGACTCTTCGGAATCCTAGTAGTTCAACGTTGGTAAGACCGGAATAGCGCTGTCAAAGTAGCTCCGGTCGTAGCATTAACAAGCGCCGAAAATGTCAACAGAAGCCACAAGTGAAGATCGTAACTTAGAGCAACAGCCGGTAGTAGTCGAGTCGCCGAATCCCGACTATGAGGTCGGTAAGCGTAGTATCACCACTCGCGGCGGAGTAACGCGTCGTCAGATGGTCGCTGAAAAACGTCAGTTGCAGGTGCATGCGCGTCCTTTCATTGTTGTTGCGGTAGTCTTGCTGATCGGCCTTTTGGCTATTCCTGTATTCGCCTACTTCCAAAACTACGTTTTTCCTCCGAGGGAACTGGCGCTCAGGGTCGAAGACACTGAGTACACCCGCGGTGATGTAGTGAATTTCATTCGATTCAACCAACGAATGAGTGAACAACTTGGGGTCCCATTTGAAGTTGGTAACTCGCTCTTTGACGCCCTGCAGACACTGCAGGAGAACGAGCTTGCATTCCAACTTGCTCCGCGCTATGGGATATCAGTTTCAGCTGAAGAGGTTGACGAGCGCTTGAGTTCGATTTTGGGATTTGTGGCTATGACGACCGCAGAGCGAGAGTCGAATGAGTACAAGGGCAACGTCGAAGAAGCGAAACGGCAATTCATCCACCGCATAGGTGTTGACGAGGTTGTTTTTCGAGATTTCATACGTAAAAGTATGTTCAAGGAACGATTGCGCGACGTCGTTGCCGAAACAATTCCGCGCGTTCAGGCACAGGTTCATCTCTATGAGATCATCAAGTTTGATAGCGACATTGAAGATCGCCGAACGATTGAACGTGCTCTTACTACAGGAGGATCGATTGAGAACGTCATCCTAGAACACTCAGATGACCCTGACGTAAGGCGTGATTTGGGTGACCGTGGATGGGCGCCTTTCGGTGTTACACCCGAGATCGACGCTCTGCTGTTCGGTCTCGACGCTGATGGTAATCGACTTCTTTCGATTCGCACTCCGAGTAGTGCTAGGTTTGACGAAGATAAAAACTGGTGGTCGTATTTGATAGTCGCCGAAGTCAACGATGCCCGAGAGGTAGATGAAACTAATTTCGAAGCTCTGACCACTCGTGGCATGACGATCTTCTTCAATGAAGAGCGAAAGAACTTCGATTTACACATGGTTCTTGATAGCGCTATTTTCGATTGGGTGAACACCCAAATTCGACTCTCGGCACTTCTACCAACCGTAACTCCAGTGCCGTACGGTTACAGTGGGGCAGTCCAATCGGCTGGGCGTTAGCGCATGACATCATCACGGATGAACGGTCAATCAACAGGCATCGGCCTACTTGGTCTCGGTGTTGTTGGATCTGCTGTGGCTACTGCCATCATCGAGCGACATCGTTTAGAAGATCCGGTCGTTTCCTTGGATGTAGTTGCTGCAGTTGTTCGTGATGTATCACGGAAACGAGTCGTAAGTTTAGATTCAAGTGCAATTTCGACTAATCTTGGATCAGTTATAGCTAACCCAGCAGTAGGAATCGTTATCGAATTAATGGGTGGCGTAGACCCAGCGTTCGACTACATCACGAGTGCACTTAAATCTGGTCAGCATGTGGTTACTGCCAACAAAGAGGTGATGGCGAAGCGAGGTAGCGAACTGCTAGCTACCGCAGCCGAAAACAACGTTCATCTGTTTTACGAGGCAAGTGTGGCAGGTGGAATTCCGATTATTGGTCCTCTGATGAACGATCTGACCGCGAACAAAATTCAGAGTGTGCGTGGCATAATTAACGGTACAACGAATTTTATTTTGACGAAGATGGCTCATGAAGGTGCCGACTTCGACGACGTGTTGGCCGAAGCGCAGTCATTTGGGTACGCAGAGGCTGATCCTACGGCCGATGTCGATGGATTTGATGCACAGTACAAGATAGCTGTTCTCGCCAGATTGGCGTACCACACCGATGTTCCAGTTGAGACGATATATCGCGAAGGGATTAGGGAAGTTCACGCGAAAGATTTCCGCTACGCAAGCGAGCTCGGCTACACCATAAAGTTACTGGCTGTAGCTCAAGTCAACTCCGAATCTGGATTGCTGACGCGCGTACACCCTGCGCTAATTCCGCTAGAGGTGCCGATGGCCTCAGTAAATGGCGTGCTGAATGCGGTTGAAGTCGAAGGTGATCTTGTTGGGTCTTTGTGGTTCCAAGGGCCCGGTGCAGGCCCAAGCCCCACTGCCAGCGCTGTTTTGGGCGATGTAATTCGTATCGCCAAAGGTACAGCTATCGACAGATCGACTTCATCAAATAGGAAACCATTTTCCTTGAGATCAATGTCCGATCACAAGTGTAAATACTATATAAGATTGACCGCTTCGGATCGCCCGGGTGTTTTAGCCAATGTTGCAAGAGTTTTGGGTGATGCCGACATTAGCATCAACTCCGTACTGCAAAAAGATACTGATATCGAGAATGGTCATGCTGACCTTGTGATAATGACTCACCCCGCGCTCGAGGCTAATATGCAAAGTGCCGTCAGGTCTATCAGGGAACTCGATACAGTGCTTCGTATGGATAGCCTGTTGCGCGTTGAAACCTATGGTGGCCGGTCGTAATCTGGTTGGTTTTATAGCGGTCGGGCTTGGGCTCGGCTTGATTAGGAGCGTTATTCTCTTTGGCGACTAGACCCGGCGTAATAGATAGGTATCGTGACTTCCTACCTGTCACTGATGCTACTCCGGCGGTCTCGCTTGGAGAAGGGAGCACGCCACTCGTACGATCTCAAAGTATCGGTGATGCGCTTGGCTGCAAAGATCTATATTTCAAACTTGAAGGCTGTAACCCAACAGGATCTTTCAAAGATCGTGGGATGGTTATGGCGGTCGCAAAAGCGCTTGAAGCTGGTAAGAAGAAAATTATCTGTGCGTCGACAGGTAACACCAGTGCAGCAGCGGCTGCTTACGGTGCTCGGTACCAGCTAGAAACGATCGTGTTGGTTCCGGCGGGCGAAATTGCCCTTGGCAAACTGGCTCAAGCTATGGCGTATGGCGCACGTATTCTCGCAGTAAATGGCAGTTTCGATGATGCTCTGAACGCCGTTCGAAGTATTGTGGAAATTATGGACATCGAGTTGGTAAACTCGGTAAACCCGTATCGAATCGAAGGTCAGAAAACCGGCGCGTTCGAAATTGTCGACGAACTTGGCGAAGCACCAGACATGCTATGCATACCGGTAGGAAACGCCGGGAATATCACTGCATATTGGAAAGGCTTCAACGAGTATCAGGCGCTGGGTCGATGTGAAACGACTCCCAAAATGATGGGATTTCAAGCTGCCGGTGCAGCGCCGATCGTCCGAGGAGAACGTGTACTGAAGCCTGAAACAATAGCAACTGCGATTAGAATTGGAAATCCCGCTAGTTGGGCAAGTGCAGAAGCTGCTCGAGATGAGTCGGAAGGTGTGATCGATATGGTCGACGACAGCGAGATTGTCGATGCCTACCTGCGATTGGCCCGAGAAGAGGGAATTTTCTGTGAGCCTGCATCCTCCGCATCTGTAGCTGGGTTGATTAAGCTACCTGAATTGGGTGTAGACCTGACCGGCAAGACGGTGGTCTGCATCTTAACTGGAAATGGACTGAAAGACCCTGGTACAGCGGAGAAACGAGCTTTAGTCGAGCTTGAGTACGTTGAGCCAGATATCGACTCCGTTATGAGTCTCCTGAGTAGCGGCAAGTAAATACTGCCGACTTTTAACCGTACATTCACGGTTTTTGTATTAAGGAACGTTTGCTAAATTGACATGTTGTAGCGCCGGGATTGAGCACGGGACTTTTGAGAGTCTTGTAGATCATTGGCAACTCGTACTCGAAGACTGTGCAGAAACGACATTCTTCGACTCTCAAATTTGGCAAAAAACTTGGTGGTCTGAGTTCGGAAATGACTCAGAACTCAAGCTGCTTATGGTGCGTTCAGATGCTGGTGATGTGAACATGATCGCTCCGCTAATGGTCGATGGCTCCGTGATCAGCTTTCTCGGCAGCACGGACTTAGTCGACTATCACGATTTCCTATCGCGAGATCGTCTTTCACCTAACTGCATTCAATCTGTTGTTTCAGCGGTGAACGAGATGCTAGAAATCGATACGATACTTCTTCAGTCGCTCCCTGGAAACTCACCGACGATCACCCAGTTCCGAGATGCCGCTGAGCAGCTAGGCTGGCAAGTAGAAATTGAACAGGAAGATGTTGCTCCTAGGCTTGAACTACCGGCAACGTGGGATGAGTACGTTTCTAGCTTGCGTAAAAAAGACCGCCATGAGCTTCGCCGCAAGCTGCGTAGACTCGAAGCCGCCGGTGATGTTAAGCAAGTCGAGCTAACAAGTCCGGCAGATATCGAAACTTCTATGGACGATTTCATGCGACTCCATCGTATGAGCACGGTCGACAAGAAAGAATTCATGACTCACGAACGAGAACAATTCTTTTGCAAAATTGCTGTAGAACTGGCACGAGAAGGTTCGACTCGACTTTGCTTCCTAGAGGTTAACGGTGAACGAGAAGCGACATCATTATCATTTGTTTCAGGTAACGTGCGCTACCTGTATAACAGCGGTTACAACCCGGCACAGTCGAATTTATCGGTTGGATTGCTGAACCACGCTCTGGCGATCAAATCTTCAATCGAAGCAGGTCATAGAATTTTCGATTTCATGCGCGGAAACGAATCGTATAAATATCATCTTGGTGGTGTCGATCGTCAGATATTCGCTCTTTCCGCTACGCGAGTGTCATCTGGCAAGACACAGGCGAAGTAGCGATTTCCTAATATGCATGTTGCAGTTATTACAGTTCACGGATGTCCCATGCGTCAGGCAGGCAGCAAGGACTCCGGTGGAATGAATGTTTACATTCTCGAGACGGCGAAACGCCTCGCAGCTCGGGGAGTTCAAGTCGATGTGTTTACGCGTCACCATGATCCGCTCGACCCGCAAATCATCATGCTGGCTCCAGGTGCACGACTCATTCACTTGCCAGCGGGACCACCTTCTCTGGATAAGACGGGAGTTTACGAGCTTCTTCCAGAGTTCATTTCTCAAATGCGAAGATTCTGTATTTCCAACCGTCTGAATTACGATCTCATTAGCACCCACTATTGGCTTTCAGGGCTGGTCGGAATGCGATTAGCTTCAGAGTGGGGTTTACCGCACACGACAAGCTTCCACACGTTGGCCGAAATGAAAAGACGCGGACGCCCAGAAGAAACTGAAGTGATCCAACGTGATTCTTCAGAAACGGAAATAGCAAAGTCGGCCCAATCTATAGTGGTTTGGACCGAGGATGAAAAAGACGCAATAGTCGATTACTGCAATATCGACGGATCAAAAGTTAAAGTCATACCACCCGGTGTTGATCTCAATCGATTTCGCCCAATGTCGAAACACCAGTCACGTCAGCATCTTGGATACGGAGATGAGAAGAACATACTGTTTGTAGGTCGACTAGAGCCGCTCAAAGGCCTTGATAACTTGTTGCAGGCTGTAGCGAGCCTACATGACACCAATCAACTAACACTGAGCATTGTGGGTGGTGATGAAAATTCACTGGAAAAGGCACGTCTTCAAACGCTCGCTAGCAGGATGAAGTTAACTCAAGCGGTCCGGTTCATCGGATCTGTCAGCCAAGATGAGTTGCCGTTTCACTACAACGCTGCCGACGTTTGTGTGTTGCCATCGCACTATGAGAGTTTTGGACTGGCCGCTCTTGAGGCCGCTGCTTGTGGCCGTCCAGTTGTCGCATCAGAAGTCGGTGGTTTACCAACCATTGTTCAGAGCGGAATAACGGGGTTTCTCGTTCCGCCAAAGCAGAGCGACGTTATGGCTGAACGTTTGTGTGAATTGCTGAACGACGACATGCTTAGATCTCGAATGGGATCTGCCGCTAGAATTCATGCTGAATCGTTGGGTTGGGATCGTTCGACTGACTCATTGCTGGCTTCCTTTCGGGACTTAGTGCCAACGCCGGATGTTACCGCCGCACCCGCTGCTGGCGGCTAAAGAGAGCGCTCCCACCAGCTAACTTGACTGCTTTGCGTGAACCCTATCGATGAGTAAATTCGGATCGCTGCGGCGTTTTCTGAATCCACGTCCAGTTCAACCGCATCAACTTTCCTGCGTATCAAATGATTGAATCCCGATTTTGCAATTACCCGACCTAACCCTTGCTTCCGGGCTGAAGGCAACACGCCGGTCATTCCTATTCGACCGATTTTGGGCATCTCATGATCATGAACATGGGTCCAGCAATAAGCCACCAACTGCTCGTGTGAATCGTGAATCATTACGATATCGTCGATACTTGAGTGAGCAGAAAGCAATCGAGCTTTTATTTCGTCTTCAGTGTTTGGTGAGTATCCGAAGTGTTCTTTGAACACCGCATTTTGCAAATAGGTTAGCTCTGGAACTTCGTCGAGCCCCAGCATGGTTCTGACAGTGAATCCACTCGGAATCGCCACGTCCGTGAAAGTGAGATTCGAGATTAGAGCCAGCTTCTTGTAGAGGCGTACTCTCGACCAGCCTAACTGCCCGATGAGGTTTTCCAGTTCAGCTTCGTTGTCGCGAGTTGAAAGATGCACTACTGGTGCCAATGCTGCTGCGCGAATCGTTGCCCAATCAATCAGCTGCTTTCGTATCGCAAGGCCGGGTGTGTTACTTCCGACGCTGATGACAGACCGTCCGATATTCGTCTCTGGCTCGACGATCGCATATCCAATGATTTGATCACCGCGGTTTGCGATAGCAATGTTTTGCTTTGGCTGTACGCGTGGAAACTCAAGTTCTGCACGCAGATCGTCGGAATCGCTCGGCCAGTCTTTGTGCCCGTGTCGACCAATATCGTGCAGCAATCGTTGAAACTGGTCTAAATCAGACCATTTGAAGTTGCGAAGTTGAAAGTTGGTTTGGATGGACAATGAATACGTATTGAATAGTTTTCAAACAACCGAAGCAGTGTATTCCTGTGCCCTGTGTGGCGGTTTCCGATTGAACACCATTTCATGAATAGTTAGTTTTGATTATCAACCTAGGTGTAGTGACGATTGCTTCTCGATGGTCAAAACACTTATAATCGTCGTATGTGAAACGCTGTGAACGGGAGTAGTACCGAGCGCGGTGCGCAAGAGAGA
The DNA here is from genome assembly GCA_013204545.1 of Chloroflexota bacterium. Taxonomy (GTDB): domain Bacteria; phylum Chloroflexota; class Dehalococcoidia; order Lucifugimonadales; family Lucifugimonadaceae; genus Lucifugimonas. Next base: position 9,900 of record JABMNN010000103.1, read on the forward strand.
GCCGGCGTTGCTGTGAATCCGGTGCGTGCTAACTCGAGAACTCGCCTTGGAGCGGTTGGTCTGAATCCTGAGTAATCTGGACTAGGATCAAACGGTGTCGGCCACGTTACGGCTACTTGAGTGGTCATGTATTTGATAGAAGTCGAGTGCAGGGCAATCGAAGGTGGTACCGCGGGATGCAAGTCTCGTCCTTTGTGAGGGGCGGGATTTTTTTTTGCCCGGCGTATTTGCGAGTTCGCTGGTGAACCGAGTTCACGGCAATACTCACAGTTGGTATGAATCGATAGTTATTAGCAGTTGATAGGAAGGAATTGCCGGGTAATTTCGGCAATCGTGCAAGGAAAACCATATGTCCAAGCACCTGAGTGGTAGTCAAATAGTCTGCGAAGCGCTCCTCAATGAGGGCGTGAATGTGGTATTTGGTATTCCCGGTGGAGCGATCCTTCCGTTATACGGAGTTCTCTCGCAGTACCCAGATCTGCGCCATATTCTGACGCGCCACGAGCAGGGAGCTGCACATGCGGCCGATGGCTACGCACGATCGACCGGTAAGGTCGGCGTAGCATTCGCGACTTCTGGACCGGGGGCAACGAATCTTGTAACTGGACTGGCTACTGCCATGATGGACTCGGTTCCGATGGTGGCAATCACGGGGCAGGTCGGTCGCGGTGCGATCGGTACTGATGCCTTCCAAGAAGCCGATATAACGGGGGCAACACTTCCGGTTACTAAGCACAACTACCTCGTAATGCGAGCGAGTGACCTCGGTGCGACTATTCATGAGGCTTTCTACATCGCACGAACAGGTCGACCCGGCCCAGTGTTGATCGACATCCCTAAAGATGTTTTTACGGAGATGGGTGAGTACGACCCTGATGCGCCAATTGACTTGCCCGGATACAAAGTTCCTGGCAAGGCAGATGAATCACAGATCGATGCTGCAGCCGAGTTGATAAATCAGGCAGAGCGTCCGGTGATTCTCGCTGGTCACGGAGTCATCCTCTCGCGATCATTTGACGAATTGAAGGAATTCGCCGAGAAGGCTCAAATTCCGGTCGTCACAACGCTGCTCGGAATTTCATCATTTCCTGAAGATCACGTACTGAGTACCGGATTCCCTGGAATGCACGGCATGGCATACGCGTCGTTGGCGGTTGATCAAGCGGATTTGATAATCAATTTTGGCAGTCGATTTGACGATCGTATCGTTGGTGACCCCAAACGATTCTCAACTGGGTCAAAGAAGATCCATGTCGATATCGACCCAGCTGAAATCAACAAGAGCATCCAAGTGGATGCGCCTATTGTCGGCAATATTAAAGATGTGTTTGCTCAACTGATTCCAAAAGTTAAAAAGACGACTCATGTCGAATGGCTGCGGCACATCGAGCATCTCAAGGCCGAACATCCTTCGTTGAGAATCCCAGAGAGCGACCGCTTAATGGGACAACACGTCGTGAAGGCTCTTTCAGACGTCACTAAAGGTGAAGCAATCATCACCACCGGAGTGGGGCAGCACCAAATGTGGGCCGCTCAGCACTATCAGTTCAAGAACGCCAACTCATGGTTGTCATCGGGCGGTGCAGGAACGATGGGCTACGAAGTCCCATCGGCTATCGGTGCGCAGGTCGGAAACCCAGACAAGTTGGTCTGGTCGATTTGTGGCGATGGCGGTTTCCAGATGACCATGATGGAACTGGCCACGGTTGTCGAGAATAGCCTGCCAGTGAAGTACGCAATTTTGAATAACAACCACTTGGGAATGATTACCCAGTGGCAAGGATTCTTCTACAACGGCGACTATCAGGCTGAGACGTACACAGGTAATCCTGATTTTGTGAAGCTTGCAGAAGCTTACGGCATCAAGGGAATTAGAGTAACGAAGCAGGATGAGCTTGAGTCAGCGATTGCCGCTGCCAATGCCCACGATGGTCCAGTTATCGTTGATTTCGTTATCGAGAAGGTTGATGACCTCTACCCAATGATTCCTGCGGGTCAAAGCGTTCAGGAATTGATCGAGGATCCGAACTAATGGCATCAAGCACCGGTACATTTCAGCGCACAATTTCGGCTCTAGTTCAGGATAAGCCGGGCGTGCTTGCTCGTATTTCAGGTCTTTTCCGTCGGCGCGGGTTCAACATCGCCAGCCTCGCCGTTGGTCGATCAGAGCGGCCTGGCATGTCGCGTATGACATTTGTCGTCGAAGGGCCTGACACGGTGGTGCGTCATGTTGCTGCTCAACTCGACCGCTTGATAGATGTTGTGGAAGTTCACGATATTACCGATCAAAACATAGTTTGGCGTGAACTGGCGTTGATAAAAGTTGCAGCGCCTGCCTCATCGCGAGGTGACGTTCTTGAACTAGCAAATGTGTATCGAGCAAACGTAATCGACATTGGTGTTGAAAGTTTGACGATGGAAATTTCCGGTGGTCGGCAGAAGATTGACTCGTTGATCGAACTACTCAAGAAATTCGGGTTATTGGAAGTGATCCGTACTGGTCGAGTCGCCACTCTCAGAGGCACTCTAGTCGAGGGTGAAGACGACGGCTTATTCCAAGCTGATGCCAGCAATCCGACTTACATACTTCCTATACAAACAGGTGAAACCGGAAGCGTCTAAGGACACCTCCAAATAATAATTTCTGCTGGGTCTGCTGGCAGAACACGAAACTACATGCCCTAAGGCTGATAATTCGAAATGGCTACTCTCACTTACGATAAAGATATTGACGATTCAATACTGCGTGACAAGACGATCGCAGTGCTGGGTTACGGATCGCAGGGTCACGCACATGCGTTGAACCTCAAAGACAGCGGCTTCAACGTGATTGTTGGTCTATACGAAGGCAGCCGAAGCAAGCAGAAAGCTGAAGAAGCAGGACTGGAAGTCTTCTCTGTTGGCGAAGCAACAAAGCGTGCTGACCTGATTTCATTCTGCCTTCCTGACACCGTCCAGAAAAAGGTTTACAAGGAAGACGTCGAACCTAATCTCGTTGCCGGTAAGACTCTGCTCTTCGCCCACGGGTTTACTATTCTCTACGATCAAATCACTCCTCCGGACAATGTCGACGTCGTAATGATCGCTCCTAAGGCGCCGGGTCACCGAGTACGTGCGGTATTCGAGCGAGGGCTTGGTGTTCCATGTCTCATCGCTGTTAATCAAGACGTTTCAGGCAAAGCTCATGACATGGCGCTTGCTTACGGCAAGGGTGTTGGTGGTGGACGAGCCGGAATCCTCGAAACCACATTCAAGGAAGAGACAGAAACGGACTTGTTCGGTGAACAGGCTGTTCTATGTGGTGGTGTGAGCGAACTGGTGAAGACCGGATTCGAAGTTCTTGTCGAGGCTGGATACGAGCCAGAATCCGCTTACTTTGAGGTTCTTCACGAACTCAAGCTCATTGTTGACCTTATGTACCAAGGTGGCCTCGGCTATATGCGGTACTCGATCAGTGAGACTGCCGAGTATGGTGACTACTCACGTGGTCCGGTGGTAATTGATGCGAACGTGAAGAAAAATATGGAGAAAGTTCTGCAGCAGATTCAGTCGGGTGAATTCGCCCGCGAGTGGATTGCTGAGAATGATGAAGGTCAGCATAAGTTCAAGCAAATGCGAGCTGACAACGCAGTACATGGAGTCGAGAAAGTCGGCAAAGAACTTCGCGACATGATGCCTTGGTTGGAGTCGACTACATAGTCACTCCTGTTTTAGGGAGCACCGGCCTGATCGATAAGGGTCGGTGCTCAAACCCGTCGGGTGTAACCCGTCAAATAGGTCGAGCGCTGGAGGGAATCACATGGCGCAAAAGAGCGATACACAAGATAAAGTAATCATTTTCGACACGACACTACGTGACGGTGAACAATCTGCCGGTGCTGGTCTAACAGTTGAGGAAAAACTTCGTATCGCTCACCAGCTTAAAAAGCTCGGCGTCGACGTGATCGAGGCGGGATTTGCTGGTAGTTCACCCGGTGACTTTGAGGCAGTTCGCCGCATTGCTAACGAGGTGAAAGGTCCGATTATTGCTTCATTAGCACGGGCAGTGGATGCCGACATCGATGCCGCAGGCAAGGCACTTGCTGGTGTAGAAAATGCACGTATACACACGTTCATATCTGCCTCTGATGTCCACCTGATGCACCAAATGCGCAAAGACCGCGAAGCCATCATGAATATGGCAGTGAACGCCGTTGAGCGAGCGAAAAACTACGTCAACGACGTGGAGTTTTCGGCGATGGACGCCTCTCGTACCGAACCAGAGTATCTCTACGCAATGGTTGAGGCTGTTATCAAAGCTGGCGCAACCACAGTCAACATTCCAGACACCGTCGGGTATTCAACACCCGAAGAGTTTGGCGCGTTGATCAAAGGCATTAAGGAAAATGTTCCGAATATCGATCAGGCGGTGATTAGTGTTCATTGCCACAACGACCTGGGAATGGCTTCGGCAAACTCGCTAGCTGCTGTCAAAAACGGTGCTAGGCAGGTTGAAGGCTGTATAAATGGACTCGGGGAGCGTGCTGGAAATGCCGCTCTTGAAGAAGTGATCATGGCAATTGAAACTCGCCCAGACCACTACGGAGTGACGTCTAACATCAACTTGCCAGAAATCGGAAATTCGAGCCGCATGGTGAGTTCGATTTTTGGATTCCCGGTTCAGGCGAACAAGGCGATCGTTGGTCAAAATGCTTTCAGACACTCTTCTGGCATACACCAGGATGCGTTCCTGAAAGAGCGGACAACTTTTGAAATCATGGAGCCAGATACTGTCGGTTGGCGTGGTCAGGCTCTTGTGCTCGGCAAGCTGTCTGGTAGGGCTGGTCTTCGATCACGCCTGCATGAACTTGGCTATGTCCTTAGCGATAAAGAGTTGGCGGGCGTGTTTATTACGTTTAAAGACCTCGCCGACACCAAGCGTGAAGTCACCGATATGGATCTTGAAGCTCTGATGTCGGAGCAGCACCGCATGATCGATACAGACCGAACGTACAAGGTTGGTGCAGTTCACGTCGTGTGTGGGACTGATACGACTCCAGAAGCAAAGGTCACGCTTGAATGCCCTGATGGTAAATTACGGACGGTTGAATCGAAGGGTACAGGTCCTGTCGATGCTGTCTGTAAAGCGATAGATGAAGTTGTTGGCCTCGATATTGAACTCACTGAGTTCGCTGTATCGGCTGTCACCGAAGGAATCGATTCGCTTGGCGAAGTGACCATCAGGGTTGCGAAAGATGGCTCTATTTATTCGGGTCGTGGTTCTGATTCCGATATCGTTGTGGCGTCGGCTAAGGCGTATGTGAACGCTATCAACCGTTTGATCACGATTGGTGTGCAGGATCGATCTGCAACAACGGGTGCTGTGTAGTTCGCTACTTGCAACCTGAAACATATAGTAGCGGCACTCCTGTTGTTATAGGGGGCCCGCTTTTGCGTTACTATTTTTGATTACGCAGTTAGGTGTGGGCAACCGGCTCACATAGTCATCTAGTTATTGGGAGTTACGTGCACATGGCAAAGACCATGTTCGAGAAGATCTGGGAACAGCACGTTGTTGCTGAGCCTGAAGGCCAGCCAGCTCTTATTTATATCGACCTTCATCTGGTTCACGAAGTGACCTCCCCGCAGGCGTTCGAAGCCCTCAGGTTGACCAACCGCAAGGTCCGACGTCCTGATCTCACGATTTCAACTGTCGACCACAACGTTCCAACAGATGACACCCGGGCAGAAGAGATCAAAGATCCTATCGCGCGAAAACAGGTAGAGACGCTTCGTCGGAACTGCAAGGAGACAGGTGTAACGCTCTATGACGTCGATTCGGCGGCACAGGGCATAGTTCACGTTATCGGACCTGAGCAGGGCTATACACAACCGGGTATGACTATCGTTTGCGGCGACTCGCACACATCGACTCACGGTGCTTTCGGGTCACTAGCGTTCGGTATTGGAACCTCCGAGGTTGAGCACGTACTTGCGACACAGACACTCCGTCAAGCAAAGCCTAAGACGATGGAGATTCGATTTAACGGTGATCTGAAGCAAGGTGTGACCGCTAAAGACATGATTCTTTCAGCCATCGGAAAGATGGGCACAGCAGGCGGAACCGGGTACGTTGTTGAGTACACGGGCGATGCTATCAAGAAGCTCAGCATGGCAGGTCGGATGACAGTCTGCAACATGACAATCGAAGCTGGCGCACGTGCCGGCCTGATCGCTCCGGACGACACTACATTCGACTGGATGCGCGGTCGAAAATTCGTTCCAAAAGGTGAAGATTTCGATACGGCCGTCGCCGAATGGCGGGAACTGGCCTCCGATGAGGACGCCGAATACGATGCCCTTCTAGAGATCGACTGTGACGAATTGGAGCCTCACGTAAGTTGGGGCACGAACCCGGGTCAGGTTGCACGTGTTACAGATCGGGTTCCCTCGCCGGAAGATTTCGATGATTCGGCCGACGTTTCTTCCGCGAAACGAGCCTTAGAGTACATGGGACTCACGGGTGGTACGGCGATCGAAGATATTGAGATAGACCGGGTATTTATCGGTTCATGCACAAATGCTCGAATCGAAGACCTCCGTGCGGCTTCACATATCGTGAAGGGCCGAAAAGTAGCGTCGACTGTTCGTGCGCAGATAATGCCAGGCTCCACACTCACAAAAATGCTGGCTGAGAAAGAAGGTCTTGACAAGATTTTCAAGGAAGCTGGATTCGAGTGGCGCGAGTCAGGTTGCTCGATGTGTCTAGGGATGAACCCGGACATTCTTGAGCCGGGCGAACGATGTGCATCCACTTCAAATCGAAACTTTGAAGGCCGACAGGGCAAGGGCGGTCGTACACATCTTGTAAGCCCTGAAATGGCCGCTGCGGCTGCAATCGAAGGTCACTTTGTCGATGTTCGAGATTGGGAGATTGAATAGTAATCGGTGTAATTTCTCCGTTCGCTATCAAAAGGTGTAGTCAATGACCGACAAGGTTCCCAATAACTACGATCCTCGACCTCCGAGAGATCGTAAGGTTGCAGGAGGCGATTCGTCCAAGCCAGGTCGTCGTATTCGAAACAGTTCTGAGCGTCCCATCGTCGGTAGCGGTGGAATTATGAGGCGTATCACTGGTCGATCCGAGATGGATCGCGCAAAGCTCAAACGTTACGAGCCCTACAACTACGAGTCAAACAGCCGTCAAGTACCGTGGGTCATCGTAGCACTCGCTGCGTGGGTGGCTGTTGCACTTTTGATTGCCTGGCAGGATCGTTCATCCGTGAGCTACCTAGTCGAGTTGCGAGATCAGGGAATGGTCAGTGTTCCGCCAACACTACAGCGGACTGATCGGTATATACAAGAAATTGCTGAATTCGCTAAACGTGAAGGCACTGGCCTCGCCTGGCAGGATCGGTCGGCAGTTCGGTACCCGATGGAACTGATCGGGTCTGGATTTGCTGATAACCCAGAGTCAATCAATTCATCGTCTCGCCGTGACCTCGATGAACTCTTCAGCTTTGCTGAGAGAGAGGGAGTTGAGTGTACGGTTGAGCTAGATTTTGTATCACTTGCCCCGGGATGTACCCTGCTGGTAGGTATTCAAGACAAATACACCTCGCTAAAAGATACGGCTGCTATGTTGTTTGTCTTGCTAATAGCAGTGTTGTTCGTGAACATGTTTGCGTTTGGAGCTTTCACTCACCGAGCCAGCCGAAACCTGCTTGCGATGAATAACAAAGGTCAAAGTTTTACTCCCGAGAAAGCAGTTCTCTGGTTCTTCATTCCGATTCTCAATATGGTAAAACCATGGCAAGTATTTAGAGAATTGTTTCGCGGTAGCGACCCAGATGTCATCACACAGGATGAAACCGCATGGAAGAGCAAAGGCAAAGTTCCAGTCGTTGTTCATGTGTGGGCAGCCATATTCGTTGTCGTGTTCCTTTTCAACCCAAGAACAATTGAGTGGTTCTGGAATTCAATACGTTTGACGATCGATGATGTGATCGTTGCGCACCAGCGCTTGATCATTGCTGACTTGCTGATGGCTATTCTCGGTGTGGTGGCAATGTTTGTCGCACTTGAACTACATAAGCGACAAGAAGCACTACACGCCAAAGTTGGCGATTTAACAGTGACACCGCCGCCCCCGGTTAACCCTCTAGAAGAGGCTCTGAAAGAGGGAATCAGGCGTAAAGACCTTGACAACAGAAAGGCTCGATCCAAGCAGGACGAGTCGAGCAAATAGACATGCCAGTCTGGTGAACAAGAGACTCAGAGACCAGAGATAGAGGTAACAAAATTGGAAAAATTTACGAAGCTCACAAGCATCGTTGCACCGCTAGATCGAGCCAACGTCGATACCGACCAGATAATCCCTAAACAGTTCCTCAAGCGAATTGAGCGGACTGGATTTGGTGAATTCGCATTTTTCGATTGGCGATACCTTGAAGACGGTGTTCTGAACCCAGATTTCATTCTGAATCAAGATAGATATCGCAATGCCAACATTCTGGTGGGCGGGCGCAATTTCGGATCTGGTTCTTCGCGCGAACACGCGCCGTGGGCCCTCAAGGAGATGGGCTTTCAGGCAATTATTGCCACTAGCTTCGCCGATATCTTCCGCAACAACTGTATGCAAAACGGCATGCTCCCCGTGATTCTAAGTGAATCCGAGGTCGATACGATCATGGCACGAGCGCTTCGTGGTTCCGGTTACAAAGTGACTGTTGACCTAGAATCGCAGACTGTTACCGACGATCAGGGCTTGAACGCCAGCTTCGATGTCGACCCGTTCCGGAAAAACTCCCTTCTTGAAGGATTGGATGATGTCGGGCTAAGCATGTCTTTCGGCGAAGCAATTGACTCATTCGAGGAAAAACGTACTGCCCGCTGGTAGACGGTCGGCACCGGTTTGCACTCAGGTTGCATAATTTTGTGGTGAGGGAGCCTGCGCGCTGTTAGACTTCGCAGGTTATTTTTTTTATAGAAGACCCATTTTCTAGTGTTGAAAGCTGAGCTTTTTAGATGGACGCACGGATTGCAGTTCTTGGTGGCGATGGCATTGGCCCAGAAGTTACCGCTGAATCAATAAAAGTTCTTGACGCTATTGGGCGTCGCTTCGGACATGATTTTACTTACGTGACTGGTCAGGTCGGTGGTGCTGCCATCGATGCAACTGGCAAAGCACTTCCTGCTGACACCTTGAACATCGTCCTCGGCTCGGACGCAGTTCTTTTCGGTGCCGTTGGTGGTCCAAAATGGGACAACCCGCTGGCCAAGGTTCGACCCGAAGACGGTATTCTCGCTCTTCGGAAAGGGCTTGGCTTATTCGCCAACCTTCGACCTGCTAAGGTGTACCCACAGCTCATCGACGCCTCTCCGTTGAGACCAGAGTTGTTGGTCGACGTTGATTTCATCATCGTCCGTGAGCTTACTGGTGGTCTCTACTTTGGAAAGCCAAAGCGCCGTTGGGAGAACTCGCGTGGTCGACGAGCTGTCGATACTCTCGCTTACTCTGAGAAAGAGATCGACCGAGTTGTCCGGGTTGCATTTGAACTTGCCCGTGAACGTAAGAAACGAGTCCACTCACTCGACAAGATGAACGTTATGGAGACATCTCGCCTCTGGCGTGAGGTCGCTACCGAAGTCGGTATCGAGTACCCAGATGTTGAGTTGATCCACATGCTCGCCGACAATGCTGCGATGCAGATCATTACGAACCCAGCTTCATTCGACGTAATCGTTACCGAGAACACGTTTGGCGACATTCTTTCTGATGAGGCAGCTGTGATCGGCGGATCACTTGGGATGCTTCCTTCTGCTTCATTGTCATCTCTACCGCCTAAGAACGGTCGCCGTCGCCGTGGTGGTAAGCCAGCTCTATACGAACCGATCCATGGGTCTGCACCTGATATTGCTGGCAAGTCAATAGCTAACCCAATGGCATCAATACTGAGCGCAGCATTATTGCTTCGATTGTCACTTGGACTGAATGTAGAAGCTAAGACGATTGAAGATGCTATCGACTCGGTTCTATCTGAAGGCTACCGAACTAGTGATATTGCAACCAATGGCGAACGGCCTCTTACGACCAGCCAGGTTGGTGACATGATCGCTGGTTTGGTTGCTGGATAAATTGCAGTGTGGGCTCGATGGCGAATCTAGTTCATCAAATCTGTCGGTTCATGCCCTGTTATAAGATAATTTCTAGAGTGACCACAGCAACTCCATGCCTTCGGTGTTGAGCTTTGGAAGTTCGGTGCGATTACTGCGGTCAATCTGCTAGGTGCTCTGTTCCTTTGCCAGCGGTGATGACGTTATCTACGAATCTTTGCCTGCGAACTCCTCATTTGGATCGATTTCGTGTGCGGCGAGCCACTCAGGGTCTAGATTGACTCCCAGACCCGGTCGGTCTGAAACATAAAGGTTACCCTCGCTGATTTCCAACGGATGGTCGATCATCACGTTGTAGCCTGACAGGTCGTACCGACTGGTTTCAAGCTTGTAGAAGTTAGGCACTGTGAGCATGACCTGCGCACCAGAAATGACGTTAATAGGACCGGAAGCATCGTGAGGCGAGATAGGTATGTAATACGCCTCGGCCATTGTGGCGATTTTCTTTAACTCGGTAATTCCGCCGGTCCACGTCACGTCTGGCATGATGTAGTCAGCAAGTCCGTTTTCGAAAATCGGAACGAAGTCCCATCGTGTGTGCAGGCGTTCTCCAACCGAAACGAGCGGTGTAATCTGCTCTTTCACCTGTTTCAATGCCTTCCAGCTTTCGACAGGCACCGGCTCCTCGAACCAGAAAATGTTCCATTCGGCCATCTTATTCGCAAGGCGTATTGCGGTGGGCACGTTGTACATACCGTGAGCATCGATCAGGATTTCGATGTCAGGGCCCGCCGCTTCTCGTGCTGCCGCTACAACTTCCATTGCAGCGTTCTCCGCCTCAATACTGATCTCACCATCGAGGAAACTGGCGTTGCCAACATGGAGATTGTGCATCATCGGATCCATCTTGAATGCGCGATGACCTGATGCGACGATCTCTTTAACAGATTCAGTAATGTGCTCAGGCGATTTGGGCTCAGGTGGGTGGCAGTAGAGTGCGATTTTGTCGCGGACCGATCCCCCAAGAAGCTTGTATACAGGCTGATTCAGTACCTTGCCTCGAATGTCCCAGAGTGCAATGTCGATGCCGCTGATTGCCGCGGTCGTTGCGCCTCGAGTTCCGACGTAGGTCATGACTCTGAAGATTTTCGCCCAAATCCGTTCGATGTCTTCCGGATTTTCTCCGACCAGCCACTTTCCGATTTGGTTGACAAACGCTGCGATTGCACCGTTTGCGACCGGGCCTGGATAAGTTGTGATTTCACCCCAACCGGTGATGCCTTCATCGGTATCGACTTGAATAAATACGAACGTCCTATCGGTCGCATCCCGCACTTCACTTGCTCCAGGATTGTTATCCCACGGAGTTTTCACTACCCATGATCGGGCGCTAGTTATTTTCATCGTTCATTTCCTATGAGTGATTTAGTGCTTGTGATTGTTGTATGGCTCAATCTAAACGTAACCCATGGGGATTATCCGCTCGTTTTCGCTCGGGTCAAGGTAATTTTGACTCCATTGTTCCTTGACACTGCCGAACCTCGGAATAAAGTACGCCGAGTTGCGATCCACTAGCCTGAATCAGCCGAGAAGACATGACTAGCCAGATAACTAATGCCGATCTACGAAATGCACTGCCTGATGTCGAATCGGATCAAAATCTGTCAGGGATTGTTTCAGGTGTAACGATTTATCGTGATCAGTGGGGCATTCCGCACATTGCTGCCCAAAATGAAGACGACTTGTTCTTCGCACAAGGCTTCGCAACGGCGCAAGATCGACTTTTCCAGATGGACTATGACCGATTGCGTTGTCTTGGTCGATCATCAGAGCACCTTGGGATCGGCGGTCTGGATCAGGACAAACTAATGCGTCGTCGTTCGCTGAAGGTAGTTTCTAAGCGTGACCTCGAGGTATGTAGTCCTGAAGCTAAAGCGATGATCACGGCCTATACAGCAGGTGTGAATGCATTTATAGAGTCCGGCGCACTGCTTCCAGTGGAATACAAACTTACCGGCACAAAGCCAGAAAAATGGGAAGACTGGCACTGCATACTTGTCTATAAGGTTCGCAACACGGCAGAGGGTTCGTTTCAGGCTAAGCTCTGGCTCGCTAAGTTGGCTGCTGAGATAGGCTCCGCGAGCACAGCTGCTGTATCTCCAGGAAGCCAACCCGGAGCGCTGATGACGGTCCCGCCGGGAGCTGAATACTCAGGCCCCGCTCTGAACGCCATCGAGGAACTGACGAACGTTGTGAATGTCACCGAATCGCTACGTGAAACCGATGGTGGATCGAACGGTTGGGCCATTTCAGGTGATCGCACAGAATCAGGGCTACCGTTGGTCGCTGGCGACTCTCACCGAGGACTTGAGGTGCCGAACGTGTATTACCAAGTGCATTTGAAGTCACCAGAGTTTCAGGTTCTCGGCCATTCGATTCCGGGTGTGCCAATGGCAATGCATTTTGCTCACAATGACCATGTTGGATGGGGCATGACTCACGGTGGAGCCGATACGCAAGATTTGTTCGTCGAACAACTACGGCGTTCGGGAGGCAAGGTTGAGTATTTGTTCAAAAATGATTGGCTCGATGCCGTGTATTCGGTTGATAAAATCACGATTAAGAACGGTGTTTCTGAAGAAGTTGAAATTGTCGAAACCCATCATGGTCCGATAATTTCAGGCAGCGTAGATTCTGGCTGGGGGGTTGCTATTTCAGATCCCGGCTCACAGGCAGGCACGAAGTGGGTCGACGCTGCGTACCTCGCGATGAAATCTCAGTCGGCTGATGAACTCGAGAAGGCCTTCGATACTTGGACTGATCGAGTAAATAATTATCCTTACGCTGATGTTCACGGGAATTTTGGCTACTTGTTCAAAGGTCGCGTCCCTGTTCGGTCACAAGTAAATGGTTGGGGGCCGGTTCCCGGATGGACAGGTGAACACGAATGGGTCGGATTTATTCCGAACGCTGAGTTGCCACGTTCCAAGAACCCAGACTGCGGCTGGATCGTTACATGCAATCAGCGAGTAGTCGATGAAAATTACGAACATTATCTGACGCATCTTTACGGAACTGATTACCGAGCACGACGAATTCGCGATCGCATAGAGGAATTGTCGGGTCGTAAAGCGACTGTTGCTGATTTTTCGGCGATACACGCGGATACAGTTTCGATTCCCGCAATTGCACTCAGCAGTGCCATTGGAGCCTTGCCATCTCTAGCTGGAATCTACGCTAAAGCCGCCAGAATGGTCGCCCTGTGGGATCATGACCTAAAGAAAGACTCTTCGGCAGCTGCAGTGTATGGAGCTTCAAATCGCGAACTCAATAAACAGTTGGCCATTGCAGCGTATGGGTCGTTGGCGGGCGGTGTGACTGGTGAGGCAGTTGATGCCGGTGCAGAGGATCAACTAAGGCGACAACTCAAGCCAGACTTCATTCGCAGGCTTGGTGACGGAACACTAGCCACTGCACCGTATGGTTTTGACACCAATGCATTGGTAGAGAACGCATTCAGGGCCGGAGTCGACTATTTGGTGGGGCGATTTGGAAACGATGTACGAAAGTGGCGATGGGGTGATCTGCATAAGACCGGTCATGTGCATCCACTGGCTGGCGCCTATCCAAATGCCGCCGATCAACTGAACCCTCCAAAGGTTGAAGCATCGGGTGACGGTGATGTGCCATTTGCCAGTGGAGGTCCGACCTCCGCCGAATTTGCGATCAAGACTGGCCCGATAAATCGGTACATTCACGATCCGTCAAACTGGAGCAACGGTCGATGGATCGTACCTCTTGGTTCATCTGGACACCCAGGCAGCCCGCACTTTTTTGACCAGCAGAACATGTGGGCAAAGGTTGAAACCATCCCGCAGCTTTGGGATTGGAATGAGATATCCAGTAAGGCCGAATCGACCCAGCGACTGCTTCCTGTATAGCTTTTGAATTATTAACGGGATCCTATTAACTTCGGGTCGAATTCATTCATGACTTTGTGAATGTATTCACGCGCTTACTTAAAAAATTAGAGAAAATACCTAGCAAATTCGCCGGAGTCATAGGAAATGTCGTACTTCGGTCGATAAAATGCGATGGATTAACGTAATTCGTAACTTAAATACGAAACATGCGATGCTATCGTGTGAATGACGTTGTTAGTCAGTGTTTACATGACGTAATTCGTTACAAATAATGTTGTGCTGGTGCTATTATTGAACTACGTCCATCGGATGGATAAAAACGAAACCCACTGGTAGGACACTAAACGGTACGGAATCCGTTTAGTAGTTATTTGAAGAGAGTTTAAATTGAATAATGTCATCCGTCTCGCATTCAGGCGGCTTGGTCACACGTTCGACACGAGGTTAGTGTCAACGAAAGAGCTTTACCATGCCTACTTGCTTGGAGACCAGGTTGCACGACACAGCCACTACGTCGAGAGCAAAACTCGTCGTGACTACCGAATTCGCTAACACCAAGCGTCATTCCTCCTGACGACAAGATGTTTAACTAAGTAGTACGCCGTCTTTGTGCATCTAAACAGAAAACCCTCGATCATGATGATCGAGGGTTTTCTGTTTAAGTTTTTGATTGTTCACCTTGAACCTCTAGTGCCACTGACGTTCGTCTTCGACTGTTCGAATGTTTCGAGGCGGGAACGGAGCGTAGGGATACTCGGCAAGTTTGGCCTCGTCTATCTCGATTCCAAGACCTGGTGCGGTCGGTAATTCGATGTAACTGTTGTGCGGTTCCAAGTAGCCTTTGGTCATGCCGCGACACACATCTTCCACATTGACGAAATATTCGTACATCAGAAAATTGGGAATTGTCGCCGATGCATGGATCGCAGCGGCAGATCCAACTGAAGTCGAGTTGTATCCGTGTGGCGAAACGGCAATGTAGTGAGGTTGAGCCATCGCAGCAATTTGTGTTAGCTCAAGAATTCCGCCGGTGTTGCAGATGTCAGGGTTGATGATATCTACGGCGCGTTTGTCGAAAATTTCACGAAATCCGTTGCGAGTATAGTGTGCTTCGCCCGTTACTACTGGGATGGTGGTGTTTTCTTTGACCTCCCGAATAGCATCGATGTTGTCGGGTGGACAAGGCTCCTCAAACCAATAAGGGTTGTACTTTTCCATCTGCTTCGCCGCATTGATAGCGTGGACTGGTGCTAGGCGCCGATGGACTTCGACCAATAACTCGACATCGGGGCCGACTGCTTCTCGGACTTTGCCGACTGTATCGGCGGCCTGAACAAGTTCGTCCCTGTTCGGGTATTCTCGCCAGGGCCCAGGGAATGGGTCGAATTTTAATGCATTAAATCCGCGCTGTTCTACGAGCCGCACAGCTTCCTGAGCGATGTTGTCGGCATTGCCTCGGGCCCAGCCGTTTGCGTAGACACGTATATGAGGACGAACTGGTCCACCGATCAAGTTGTAAATTGGTTGTTCGACAGCTTTGCCTACAATGTCCCACATGGCGATCTCAATGCCGCTGAGTGCACAGTAGAGATCCATAGATGAACGCTTTGTAGCGAAATCTTCGTGGGCGACCTGCATGAAATGGCGAATGTGAAATGGGTTGCGGTCGATCAGATATCTCGCCAGTTGATCGACGTGTGCTTCAACCTGCGTGTCGCGGTCGGACTGTGAGTAGGCTTCACCCCATCCAGTGATGCCTGCATCGGTCGAAAGCTTCACATAGATGAAGTTCTTTCCAACACCTGGATTCCACTTGATTACTTCAACATCGGTGATTTTCAACGTGCCCACTCCAAAGTCGTGTATTCGGCGCATTCATACGCGCTGCGGCATCATATACCCGACGTGAACAGAAAACTGGTGATTGGCAGCAAGGGGCCCTTAGGGCGCTTACGCGAATTTTACGAGCGCTCCGCCGATGCCATCGATATCAACCGACACTTCGTCACCACGCTCGACCCATTGGGTTTGAACAACGCTGCCGAGCATGACGATTTCTCCTGACTTTAGGTACGAATCACGTTCAGCAAGCGAATTGGCGAGCCACGCTAACGCCTCGTATGGGTGTCCGAGTATGTCGCCGGTTGTTCCTTCCCCGACCTGCGAGCCGTTGATAGTCATATGCCCACGAGCTGTTGAGAGATCGGGAGCTTCGCTAACCGGTTTCGGACGACTGAGAACGATCCCTGAAGCAAAGAAATCATCAGCGATCAAAGAGGGGGTGTCGACTGTTTTGTAGTCTGTCCATCGATCGTCCACGATCTCGATCGCACCAAACAAAGCCTGAACCGCCGGAGCCACCGACTCGCGAGTGAACAGTGTTCCATCCTTTGATGGCAGCAGGTCGTCTCCGATGAATGCGGCGATTTCGCATTCGACTCCGGGGTGAGAAAAATCGTCGAACTGCGCCGTTACTGCTATGTAGTTTGTTGACGTGTTGTAGATTCCGCCAGCGCAGGGATTATTGATGCCGAGGAACTTCTGCATGACTGGAGTTGTGCAACCGATTTTATAGCCTACTCGTCTGCCATAGCCTGCTTCATTGAGCAGGTTATGTAAT
>JABMNN010000010.1 GCA_013204545.1 Chloroflexota bacterium
CGATTAGCCAACATCTACCCCGGTAGATCCGAAAGTGGCTTGCTGGTGTGGTGATCTTTTCTCGTCATCACTTCTCTTGAGTAGAACTCGTTCGACCAAGCGATAAGATTCTTTACCGCCTCATCGAACAACATTTTCCCTTTTTCAGGGGTGGCCATGAGCGCGTCTCCACAGATTCCCGAATCGGTGTACTCGCTTGTCCAGGAAATAACCGAAACAGGTCCTGCACCCCAAAGATCTACCCACTGGTACGGCGATTTGTGTTCATGGAATTTGATTTCTTCGTTGACCGCTTTGTCCATCTGTATCAGATCGGCGTCCATGTGAAGTGCCATCGATGTTTCGGCTTCACCTGAATGGGCACAGCCACCGGGAAATTCGGACTCACGCCATGTCTTCATGAACTCAGGATCGGCAGCCGTCAGATTCCACCAAGAGGTCAGAGCTATATTGGCATCAGTCTCTATATTAGCGCGACGACATGCGAGGTCGAGCGGCGGCATGTTTGATCCGTGCCCGTTGATGACGATGATTCGGCTGAAACCGTGATATGCGAGCGATTTTAGGATGTCGACAATGTAACGGGTGAAGGTCTCGTGGTGGATGGTTACTGACCCGGGGAAGTCCATCACGTGAGTCGTGTATCCATATGCCACTGGAGGCATAAACAGTAATCTGTCGGAGTGCTGCATAGATGCTGATTTCGCAACTTCAGTCGCGGTCCAACGATCCATCTTCACTGGTAGGTGTGGCCCGTGTTGTTCCATTGTGCCAACCGGCAAAACGGGAATAAGCCCTGCCTCGATCGCCTGATTCATTTCCGGCCACGTTAGGTCTTCGTAGCGCCACTTACCGTTGATTGCCATGAGATTCTCCGCTTAGATATTCGAGTTAATTGTGTGGTTGGACTGAGGAATGTTGACTAAAGAGCTCCGTAGTCTTCAGCACCTTTGCCGTGAGCTATTACTGCGTCTTCGTCAATCTCGATTCCGAGGCCTGGTCCGTCGGGAATAGGCAGCATGCCGTCATCATCGAGCAGCATTGGCTCGGCGAGAATGCCACTAACGTACGGCGCAGAGTGCCAGTATTCGAGATACCGACCGTTTGGCATTGATGCCGACAGCTGAAGATCGGCTGCGGCACCCACTGCGGTGTTCCAGCCGTGCATTATTACCTGAATGTTGTTGTCGTAAGCCGACTGCCAAATCTTTCGAGATTCCGATAGTCCGCCACAGATCGTTTGGTCGGGCTGGAGAATGTCACATGCCTTTTCGTTGATGAATGGTTCAAAATTCAATCGCCCCCGAATTACTTCGCCGGTCGCGATGCGAACTGGTGAAATCTCAGTAAGTCGTTTGTAGCCATCGATATCATCGGGACGGAGCGGTTCCTCGAACCATGAAACGTTATAGTCCTTGAGCATTTTCGCTGCTTCAATCGCCCATTTCAGATCACCATGCCAGAAGACATCCGACCCGCCGGGGTCGACCATTAGCTCTGAGTCGTCACCGATCGTCTCCCGTGCGATTCGAACAAGTTCCTCGTCATGTCGAAGATCACGCTCCCGTCCGAATGTGCCCCATCCGAGTTTAAACGCTCGGAAATTCTTTTCGAGCCCAGATTCGAGACTCTCGATCATCTCGTCGACTGGCCACGAAAACAACATCGAGGCGTATGGCTTTAACTTCTCGACGTAACGTCCACCTAACAGGCGTGAAATAGAAAGGCCTGTGTGCTTGCCAAGAATGTCCCAGAGAGCGTGATTCACCGCTCCAATATAACTTGTCACCGCTCCGCCTCTGCCATACCAGAACGTCCACTGGTGCAATCGCTCAGTAACTGATTCAGGCTGTAGAGCGTCTTGGCCGATCAAATGTGGCCAAAGAACCTTCATTGTGGCTTCAGCCATTTCCCATCGAACACCCGTGCATCCCCAACCTGAAATTCCACTCTCGGTATCGATCCTTATCAACGTTTGATCGTAACCCCACCAGCTAGGGTGGATCGGTTTGCCGACGCGTAGTTCGGGGCGTTGGCTGACGAGTGGGAAGATAGTTACGTTCGTAATTTTCATAAATTTGATGTTATGTTGGCTTTAGGTCAGGGTGAGTCGTGGGCGATAGTGCGCTTGGCGTTAATTCGTGTCAATGATTTTCTGACATTGTTTTTTCGCTACTGCATTGGCATACACTCCGGCGGTGTCAGAATTTGGCAACGCCAAGTCTAGATCAAGTTGGGCCATTTCAAAATGATAATTTCTAAGCTAATCGTCACGCCAGTTGCGACCCACGACCAACCACTGCTCAATAGCACAGGGGTGCACGAGTCGTATCGGACTCGAACGATCGTTCAAATCGAAACCACGGATGGATACACCGGTGCGGGTGAAACCTATGGTGACCGCGATGATGAAATCGCTGCGAATCGAAATTGGATTGTTGGTCACGATCCACGTCAGATGACGCAGGCTCGCTTGCGCTGGGAGGGTTCACCGTCAGCCTGGGCTGCTGTGGAAACTGCGATGCTCGACGCCGCTGCCAAGCACGTAGGTTTGCCTGTTTGTGATTACATCGGTGGGCGCGCTCGTGACCGTGTCGAGTGGGCCGCCTACTTGTTTTATAAGTTTGCCGACGAGAATGGACAGGGTGAAATCGCTACGGGTGCAGCTCTCGATCCAGAAGGATTCGTTCGTCAGGCGGAGGAGTTTGTTGAACGGTACGGGTTTAAGGCTCTCAAAATCAAAGGTGGATTCTTTCACCCGGATGTCGACATCGAGACGTTCCGTCTATTGCGCAAGCGATTTCCGAAACAAAATGGATATGATATTCGGATCGATCCAAATTCCGTGTGGTCTATAGAAACTTCGATACGAGTTGCGAAAGCCATCGAAGAATACGAACCCCAGTATCTCGAAGACCCAACGGATTCTATTGCAGATCACGCGGAACTAAAGAAACACACCGATATTCCGACTGCATCGAATATGTGTGTTTCGGCGTTCTCGCACGTGAAACCTAACGCTCAGATTGAAGGAATCGATGTGATTTTGGGCGATCATCATCACTGGGGCGGAATCCTCGCTTACAAAGAAACCGGCGTACTTTGTAGGGTGATGAGTTGGGGACTTTCGGGTCATTCGAATAACTCACTTGGGATTTCGCAAGCAGCGATGCTTCATGCCTGTGCCGCTACTCCGGAATTGAATTTTCAGGCGGATACTCACTATCCTTGGACCGATACTGATGGCGACATCATCAAAGGAGGGAAGCTCCAATTTAAAGACGGGTTTATGGATGTTCCTGATGCGCCAGGTCTCGGAGTTGAGATCGATGAAGATGCTCTTGCCGAACGAAGTGAAGCGCTCAAAGCGGGTCCGCCAAGTAATCGGAAAGAGATGATTTTGGATATTGATCCTAAAGCGAAGCCGCGAGATGGGTCGTGGACGGGCTACAACTTCCCCAACTATGCAAAGCCAAGATGGTAGGATTTGCTCGGAACATTACTGATTCGGTATTTTTACTCTGAAAAGAGAGGGCTATGGACGCTGAAATCGCAATTCTAAGGTTGTTACACATTGTGCCTGGTGTGATATGGGTTGGTAGTGCGCTGTTTCTTGCTTGGGTTCTACAACCCGCACTTAAGAAAACTGGCCCGCCACATGCCGGCGCACTGATGGCAAACATGGTTGGGCCTATGACGAAGCTTCTCCATACATCAGCTGTATTGACGATAGTATTTGGCGTATTGATGGCGTTTCGGGTACGTGATCCACTCTTCGACTATCTATGGTCTACCGGCTGGGGCACTATGATATGGCTCGGTTTCTTACTCGCCGTGGTTGGTTATGGCGTAGGTACGTATGGTGGTTTGACCGGTAAAAAAATGATGGCAATTGGAAAGAGTTTGCAGAGCCCACCTTCGGCAGAACAGGCAGTTGAAATGGGTGCACTCCAAAACCGGGGCATGCTGCTCGCTAAAATCGCCTCAATTCTGGTGACTGTTGCTGTTGTCTGTATGGCTCTTGCCAATCACATATAACCAAGTGCTAGAACTAGAATTTAAGAAAGATCGAATTGGACGTCGGTTTAGTAATTACCCGGATCATACACATTATCTCGGGGTCTTTTTGGATGGGCACAGCGATATACCTCGCTGTGCTTCTCGAACCTAGGGTCAGAGCTACCTCAAACGATCTCGAGAGACAGTTACTCAACAAAACGAGCAAACTGAATAGTCTGTGGATTACCAGTGCAGCCGTTGTGACGATGGTGACTGGGTTTGCTTTGATTTCCACAACTCAGGGGCGTCGCTTTTCCGATCTCGGAACGGGTGGTTGGGGCACGATGATCCTTGTCGGCCTGATCGCTTCTGTGGCTGCGTTCTTGGTCTCTGGTATGGCTGGAGCTTTTACTGCGAAGCTGAGACGAGGTCTCGAATCTGGCGAGGCGACGGAAGAACAGCTTGCGAGCTATCGTCGGGGTCTAACGATCCTTGGCTACACAAACGCTGTGTTAGTCGTAGTCGCCGTCAGCACGATGGCAACAGCCCGCTACGCTTGATTTTTCTTAGATAGCGTTCAGCTTGTTACACATATAGTCCGAGCTGACCACCACCGAGTAAGAACAGACCTGCTGGATTGCTAGCTTCTAGCGCTGATCTGGAGGCTGGTTCGAAACTCGACATCAGGCGGAATCCATTTGGAGAATATCTCATGCTCGTATTGAGAGCCGCCCGAGAAATTTCGAGAATCTGTTCAGATCTCCATAACTCGCGTTGAGAGCGATTGTTCGTTGGCGATATTTTTGCGGCGAACGGAGTATCTTCGACGTCGTATTCCATAACATCAGTCCGGTCTTGCATATTTATTGGCGATTTACTACTCGCTGATTGAAGTAGGCGTGACATTCCGGATACAACATGAATGTGTCCATGTGATTGGCTCTGATGCGCCTGTACTCCAAAGTTTGAAATCACCCGGTAGCCAACATCGCTGCAGTGCTTGTCTCCCATTTCGACCGCCATTTGAGATGCATCGATCAGTACATCGGAAGACCATAATTCTTTTTGGGTGAGGTGCTCGGTTGGAATGATTAACAGCATCACATCTGCCCACTTAAGACGATTGTGAAAACAAACGACTCTTGTTTCACTGGATGGCCGAGCTTCCCATATTGCCTCGGTATTTCCGGCAATGATCGAGCAAAACACACAGTTGTGGCCGCTATCGGAAACCTTAACAGTCACTTTCGTGAAGATTTACGGTCTGTCGTAGAAGGACGAGGTGCAGCACCTCTGTGGCGGAAGTCAGGAGCAGACAGATACCTTTCCGCGACGACGTTCGCATCGCTGAGTCTAGAAATAATAGCGTCGGAATAGGGTGAAGCAGAACGTGAATCTGAGCCACCGACGGTCTCCAAAGCGGTTCGACTTGTGAAGACGGTAGGCATCATCGAATCATGACGGTGGACGATCAGTTGATAGAGTTTTTCTTCGGCCCACGCCGTTGAAGCCTCTGCACCGAAGTCGTCAAGAACAAGAACATCGATGTCTCGTACTAACCGAAATGTATGATCGAACGATTTACCACCTACTGAACCGTAGGATCGGCGTAGATCGTCGAGCAGATCTGGAACGAATCGGAATAAAGTATTCTGCCCTTTAGCAATGCTTTCGCCGACTATTGCTGCCGCTAGATGAGTTTTGCCGACACCAGTGGGCCCCGCGAGGTAAAGCCAACCGGATGGGTGCTCGGCAAATACCTTCGCGGCTGCGAAAGCTTCTGACAGTGACCGTTTCTGGGCGATGGAAGCTCCGGTGGCACCTTTTGTCGTGAAGGTGTCGAACGTCATGGATTCAGCAAGTCGATATTCGAGACCTGAATCTCGAATATCGGATGTGCCGCTTCCAGCCTTGATGTTAGCGACCGTTGAGAAATATGGATCGCCAAGTCGAGTTCGCAGACGATCGCCCAGTTCTTCAAATCGAGTTCCTGTGGTGACAAGCGTTGGGAGTCGTCGGTTATAGCGGTGGGTCAGGATTTGATCGAGCTTTTCATCCGCCCATGCGGTCGCTGACTGAGCACCTAGATCATCGAGTATCAGTACCGGAGCTTCGATCGCTTGTAGAAATATATCGTCGTACTGAGCGCCAATAGCCGGGTCGAATGCAGAGCGTAAGTGATCGAGCAGATCTGGTACCGATACGAACCTAACTGGCTGACCGGCTTCGACGAGTGCGTTTCCCACGGCTGCTGCCAGATGTGTTTTTCCTGTCCCTGAGGGTCCACACAGGACAAGCCAGCCCTGTTGGTCTGTAACGAACCGCTGGGACGCGTGATAGGCGTCTCTGAAGCTTGATGGGTCGGAAAAAGTATCTCGAGTTCCAAGTTCAACGGTGTCGAAGGTTAATCGCTCGAGCGGGCCAAGATCGGAGTATTGTCTGATGCGATCGGAAGATTTAACACCCCATACTCGTTCCTGACACTGACATGGGACGACTGTCCGTGTGGAGGCCGGCGCGTTTTCACTTGGAGCGACTACAAACCATCGCTTGTCATCGCAGATGTCGCAATGAATCTCAGAGCTAGTCTGCTCCTCGAGCTCGCTGTCGCTTGAGGTACTCCTCGTAGAACTGGTCTGACCGATCCTCTTGAATATCTCGTTTAGCGGTTCCATCCCGTCCATCATCAAGCTCCTCGGGTCTTCCTTCCGTCGCCCATCGGCGAAGAATTGCGGCAATATAGTTCCAACTGCGCGCGTTTGCCTCGGCTGCATATCGAATCGCCAACAAAACTTCGTCTTCGGGATGCTCCTCAAGTGCTGCATGAATGTTGTCAGCGACTAGCGGGGTGACCGAGGCGATGTTCTGTTCGTAGAAAGTTACCGCATCTAGCTTCGGCTGTGACGATTCAGTGTCAGCCCAAGTTTCGACGGCTTTACGTACAGCTTTCACCGGATCAGTACCTTGGCGAACAAGCGCCCTTCGCACTGGCTCCGTGTTCAGGTAAATACGTCGTTGCTCACTTCCTCCATCGACAACCAACAATATTCCGCGTTCAACCGCGGCTTCCACTGCCGATTCCACATGCTTTTCAAGCTGGGTTCCTGATGCGTTCAGCATCGCAGCTACTGTTCGATCTGAGAATAGCTCATCGAAGTCAATAGACGCGGGAACCTTTCGCTGCCGGTGCAATCCGTGGATTGTTCGAAGTATCACCTTTAATTCATCTAGGGAATCGATTTCTTCTAGGAGCGAGGCTAGGAGTGGATTTGGAACTGGTGTGAACTGAACCCCGCGCTGGAATCCGTCCTTCACCGAACCGCTCCTTGTCTAGATGCGTACGAATGTGACGACTGTGTCTGGAACGATAATTCTTCGAAAATACCAATCGAGTCGCGCACTCGCATTTCGACTTCGTCGGTAGGCCCGTTTCTGTGTTTAGCGATAATCAACGATGCGCGATCACGCGGGAACGGCACAGTGGGGTTGGCTTTACTCCACTCTTCTTCGGTCGTGAACTTGTCTTCTCTGTGGATGAACATCACAACATCGGCGTCCTGCTCAATAGAACCCGACTCACGAAGGTCTGAAAGCATTGGCCGGTGAGAGGTGCGGTGTTCAACGGCACGGCTTAACTGCGAAATTGCGAGCACTGGAATGTGTAGGTCCCGGGCCATACCCTTCATGTGCCTTGAGATTTCAGAAACCTCTTGGGCGCGATTTCCTTCGCGCCCACCGCTGGATCCGCCGTTAATTAACTGCATATAGTCGATGATAAGAAAGTCGAGACCATGTGTCATCTGGAGACGGCGCGCCTTGCCACGCATCTCTGCAACAGTTTGGAACGGCGTGTCGTCGACGTATATCGTGAGGTCGGAAAGCAGACCGATGGAGTTGATGACTTGGTCTTCTTCACTGGGTGACTGAATCCGGTTTCGAATCTGCTGCATGTTGACTCTTGACTGAGCCGCAAGAAGACGCATGGCGATCTGATCACGACCCATTTCTAAAGAGAATATGCCGACTTTGTAACCGGCTTTCGCTGCGCTTAACGCGAAGTTGAGGCCCATCATCGATTTGCCCACTGATGGACGTGCTGCCAGTACGACCATGTCAGATCGCTGCAGACCACCGACAAGCAATTCATCTAAACGCTTAAAACCGGTGACGATTGGCGACGTGCTCTGCTGACCATCCACCTGATCGAGTGGAGATGATTCTTCAAGATATGGTGTGAGCGAATCGGCAAGAGGGACGAAGTCACGACTCTGCGATCCTTGCCGAATGCTGAAAAGAGCGTCTTCTGCTGCTGAGAGAGCTACGTCGACATCTGGGTCGTCGTTGTAACCGATATTGGAAATCTCTCCAGCGGCAGCGATAAGCCTGCGCATGGTGGCAGTGCGGTGCACCAAGTTGGCGTAATGCTCGATATGAACAGAAGTCGGAGTCACCTCAACTAGATGAGACAGATATGCAGCGCCACCGATAGATTCGAGAATATCTCGGTGGTCTAGCTCATGGGTGACTGTGACTTGGTTGATTGCTTCATCACGTTGAAATAGCTCATAGCAGACTTCAAACATCTGCCGATTTATCTCGCGGTAGAAATCTTCAGCTGAAAGGAATCCTGCGATTTGGGTGATCGTCATTCCATCAATCAAGATAGATCCGAGGACAGATTCCTCGGCCTGTAAATTGTGTGGGGGTAGTCGATCAGCTTGCATAAAAAGTTGTGCGTAAATGGGGTGAGAGGTGTGTGCGATTACAAATGGAATATACAGGCATATTGCTGGGAAAAAGAAGGGCGAATCTTAGTCGAATCGACGTCAAGATACTCACAATTCTCCACAGGTTATCCCCAGCCGAGTTCAACTCATAGTCTTGAAGTCATAAAAAGTTGTTAAAAAAATATCGCCCGGGACATTGCACTCCGGGCGATATTACGAACTGCGTGTAGCGCCGATTTACTCTTCTGTTTCGGGGTCGCTTGCTTTCTCGGACGAAACATCAGCTTCGGCTGTGATCTTAGCTTCGGCAGCAGCCAGGATATCCTCGAATGACGGGTCAAGTACGTTTCTGTCTTCTTCTGTGATGAGAGCAGAAACTTCTTCCATCTGCCTGTTCAACTCGATGGATGCATCATCGGCAACAACTTCAACAATGAGGGTTGCTGACACACCTTCAACGAATCGAGCTGGGATCTTGTACTCGCCAACAGTTCGAATCGGCGCAGGAATCTGTATTCCTCGTCGGTCAATTTCTCTCTTAGTCATTTTACTAAGTTGGATTGCAATCATCGTGTTTGTCACAGAGCCATATAGTCTACCGGTCGGACCTGTTCGGACTTCGATACGGATTTTTTGAGCCTTCAGGGCATCAGCAATATCCTGCCATTCTTTAGCTTCACCGAGGCGTCGATCTTCGGCCTGATTTCGCAGACTGGTAGCTCGGCGGAGTTCGTGCTCAGATGCATGAACTGCGAGACCTTGTGGAAGCAGGAAGTTTCGTGCGAAGCCGTTTTTGACTTCTTTTACGTCACCAGCGCGAGCTGTAGGACGTACATCTTGCAGAAATAGAACTTTCACTTATTCATCACCTTGTGCGTCCGACGGTAGGTTTTGCGCTGAAAAGCAGCGGATCGGCATGCCGACCCAGCCCCGTATTACACTACGCGACTGCCGTCACACTCACTGAACTAGACGTTGGTTATTCGAACAAAACGTTCGAGCAAGTGCCCGGTTGTCCGTACCCCAACCTATTAAAAGTACAACATTGAGTAGCTCTGGGCTACAGCGATGACAGGTGCAATGAGGAAGTTCCAGTTGATCTGTTGCTTCTGATTAATGGCCTATAACCTTTGCTATATCTGCTAATTCCAAAAAATCGAATCATCCAAAGGGATACGGACAGTGACATTTGGCAAGATTTTTCACAGCGGACTTGGGGATCCCGAAGCTCCAGTTCTGCTTTCAGATGGAAGCTGGGCTGTGGTGGAAATGACACCGGAGACCGGGCAAGTTTCGATCATTTCACCTGACGGTGGTTCTAAGCGTATTTTAGTGAAAACTGGACGCCCAAATGGCATGATTCAAGATCGCGATGAAACTTTATGGGTCGCTGAGTCGATGAACCCACCGTCGTTGCTTCGAGTTGGTTTGGACGGTAGTTCAACGGTTGTACTAACCGAAGGTGATGGAATCGAATTTCTATTTCCAAACGATCTGGCGTTCGGCCCTGATGGTGCAATCTATATGACCGATTCTGGAATCCATCGTGCACCGTTTATCAAAGCTGGTGAGGAAGGACGTAATGACTACCGAGTAGATGGCAAAGTGTTTCGTATCGATCTGGACAACATGACTGCAATGGTGCTCGACGATGGTCTCCAGTTCGCGAATGGGCTTGCTTTCGGAGCCGATAGAGCACTTTATGTGACAGCAACGCTTACTGGCTTAATCTACCGATACGAATGGAATTCTGATGGCACCCTGGGTGCACGAGAAGATTTCTCAGATCTAGTCGACCGAACTCAATCGCCCGGTTTCAAAGGCGGAGACGGTCTAGCCGTCGGAGTGAACGGTTTCCTATATTGCACGGTGGTCGGACAGGGTGATGTGAGTGTGGTTGACACCGATGGAAATATAGTGCGGCGAATTACGGTCGGTGGTGAGCAGCCAACTAATGTGGCATTTGGATCTAAGGGGAGCGGCGATATCTATGTGACCGTCAAGGACGCTGGAACGTTCGAACGATATCACGTCGGCGTTGATGGATTACCGCTATTGCATTCCACGTAAATACCAGTGACGGTAAACTTAGGCCTTCGGGTCGATCGGCTCTGAGCCGGTGAATTCGTCATCGCTGTTGCTAGGGCCAGACAGAAACCAATTAACCGCAGATGCCGCTGCATCTGGATTATTTTTCGCTGGAAAATCTCCACAATTTTCCAATTCGATCAATGTGGAGTGTCGAAGCGTGCCGTGCAACTGCACAGCGGTCTCATGAGTCAAGGCACTGCTTTGTCGACCTCGCATTATCAGAGTCGAGATTTCGTGCATTTCATTGAGTTGATCAGAATGGATAAGACCGTCGCAAATGATTATCGACGTGGCGGCTGCCGGTGCCGATGTCACCAGTTTGCTCACGATATTTGTCGCTACCTGACCTTGTGAAAGAATCAGTACCGGTTCACCTATTTCCCAAATAAGCATTAGCAGATCCATTGCGGATGAAATATCGGCGAGTATCGGTGAGTGTGAGGGGCCAACGAGTGATGCGAACTCATTCCAGTCTGCAGGTAAGCTTTCTGATGCTACAAATACGAGCGGCTGTGTGCCTCCGTGACCAGGCCATGCATGAATCTTGACGTCCGTACCTGACTGTAGTGTCACTGTGACTTCTTCGAAGTCGGCCATGTTTCGCTCGTTCGTAATTTGCGCGTTATGAGTATTCGGACGCGAATACTATCTCTCGCGTACTGGTCAGAACTATCGAAAACTTATCAATACTAAGCAAATGGATGCGATCAGCTATCTTCGGAGGTATATTTGCTGCGCAACCAAAATTTTTTACTCCGTTCACCGAAAATAGCATGCCCAAGCGCATTTCAAGGCTTGAGAAGGAACTCGACGTGACAACGAATGACTGGGGATCGATATACAAAGAAATGGGCGCAAAACCGGTGATCAACGCCACTGGGAGCGTTACGTTGCTTGGTGGTTCAACACCTGTGGCTGAAGTGAAAGCTGCGATGGACGCAGCCGACTCCGCATTCATCCCACTCATCGAGTTGGAACAAGTTGCTGGTGATCGCATTGCCGACATGTTGGGTGTTCCGGCGGCATATATTACGTCTGGAGCCGGATCAGCTCTGACACTGGCGACCGCTGCATTTATGGCTGGTACAGATGATGCCAAGATTGAACAACTTCCCGATACAACAGGGATGCCGAACGAGATTTTGATCCAGAAACGCCAACGTTACTGGTACGACCGGTGTCTTGAGTTGGCTGGCGCAAAGCTGATTGAATTTGGTGACGAAAATGGCACTACAGAGGATGACCTTCGCAATGCCATTTCTGACCGAACAGCCGCCGTTCACTACGTGGTTTACGAACAGAAGCCAACGGATCCGAATGTGCTGACACTGGAGCAGGTGATCGAAATTACCCACGCTGCAGGCAAACCGGTATCCGTTGATGCTGCAGGTCAAATCTACCCTCTCGAGAACTTCGGCAAGTATGTGAAGATGGGCGCTGATTTCCAGTGCATCGCTGCTAAGTACATGGGTGCGCCGCACTCAACCGGATTTGCACTCGGCACGAAGGAAGTTATCGATGCCATAAGCCGACACTCGTTCGTCGGATACGAATCCCGCCGTATTCGTGGAATTGGACGACCGCACAAGATCGATCGTCAAGAAATCGTGGGTGTGGTCGCGGCGGTTGGTCGCTGGATGACTTTGAATCACGAAGACCGTTTGGCGGAGGCTGAAGACCAGTCTCGCGCTATATTGAAGCCACTTCAGGGTATTCCTGGTCTGACGGCTGAACTCAACCCAAACATCATGGGGCATCAGCCATTTGGGGTGTTCGTGAGTATTGATCCGGATATTGTTGGATTCACAATTGACGATTTAGTCGTGAAGTTGCGCGAAGGTGACCCCTCGATTTGGACGCGAGCATCTCTCGATGCACCTCGGATTGAAATTCACGTATTTGGGCTTAGCGAAGGACAACCCGAGCTGGTAGGAAACGCTATCGCTGCTGCTGTTAAAGGTTAATCAGCATTTCGGACAATTACTGATGAATTCGCCCGGTCATTTTTGGCCGGGCGTTTTAGTAACTTCAGCATGACAGCGTCGAATTCTAGCGGCCGACTGTGCGATATACGAAACACAGGGAGAAGAATCAGTGACAGTAAAAATCGTTGGCGTGATGAGTCCGGGAGATATGGGGAGTGGTGTTGGTGGCGCCCTAAAGCAGAATGGTCTTCGGGTCATGACGGCTCTTAATGGGCGCAGTGACACCTCAAAAAAACGCGCCGCTGAGGAAAGTTTCGAAGATGTTGGATCACTTGATGAGTTGGTCAAGAAATGCGACCTCATCCTGTCGATTCTGGTGCCTTCGGAAGCTCTTTCGTTCGCACAGGAAGTCGCCGAGGCCATTGTGCGTACCCGCTCAGAAGTAGCCGTCGCCGACTGCAATGCGGTGTCGCCAGCGACCGCGATGAAAATCGGCGAGATCATCACATTAGCGGGCGGAAAATATATAGATGCAGGAATCATCGGGCCATCGCCCCGTCGTGGCACTGCTCCTCGTTTTTACGCCTCCGGTGAACATGCATCGATCCTTGGAGAATTGGACAAAAAAGGCATTTCAGTCCCAATAATGGACGGTCCAATCGGCAGGGCTTCAGGGCTGAAAATGGTGTATGCAGCTCTCACAAAAGGGACGGCAGCACTTTATGCATCGACCTTGATGACAGCACACTCACTTGGTCTTTACGAAGCTTTGATCAAGGAAATGGAACTCAGTCAAGCAGGAACACTGGCCGCAATGAATAGAGTGAAGACGATCTCCGCTCAGGCGTTTCGATGGATAGGTGAAATGGAAGAAATCGCAGCCACATTTGGGGATGCCGGAATGAGTTCTAACATTCACACCGGTGCAGCGGAAACATTCCTGCAGATTGCCAATTCTTCAATTGGTCAGGAACGCGTAGACTCTGTTGATACCTCTCGTTCGCTAGAAGATTCAATTGTTGCAATGTTGATTCGGGCTGATTAGTAGCCTGTGTGTCACCTCGGGAATCTGCCCGAGAGTCTCTTGCGTGTCCGTTTCTACCAGCGTATCTTTTGGCATTCTTGCTCTGTTCACCGGTGATTTCGGTGAACTTCATGGAGAAATCCTGCTCTCGGAGCATAAATTCTCAACTGCCGGCGTGATCTCACTTGCCGTGGTTCAGCCGAAATCGCTAGACATCGTGTGATGCGTACACAAAATGGTAGTTGATCACTCCATATTGCTGACGTCGATGACTCTGTCGATTCCTGGGACGCTAATTAGTCACCAGTCGCTTCTCCGAATGGTCTACTGCGAAACATACGGCAACTCTTGAAATGCGTGAGTTACGGCTCTGGTCAGATTTTTACCGAGGCTGACTGCACATATAGCTTCAACGCGTGTCAGGCGAGCTCCCACGCAGAAATAATGATCTAGATTTCGCAATCGATTGTTAGGATTGCAGCCGTAAGGTCGAACCTAGATCGGTGCCTGCTATGTAGGCTTGATGGCAGCGATCTGAACTTTAAGAGCCTCGGTTATCGTAGTGAACTCTGCCCCAACTGCGTCTGATTCCAATGATGCAGGCTTCTTGGAATTTGTGTAATCGGCACTCATGGTCAACGCACCGAGGAATGGCAGTCCCATATCTTCGGCTAGAGCCTGACCGCCACCGGTTCCAAAAACACCACCTGAAAGATTTTCAACAACACCAAAAACCTTCAAGTTCATCTTCTTGATCATGTTGATCGAACGTTTTGCGTCGAGAACCGCTAGCTCGTGCGGAGTTGTGACGATTACGAAACCGTCGAGGTTTAGCGTCTGCATTACCGTAAGAGGAGCATCAGACGTTCCGGGTGGAAGGTCGACGATCATGTAATCGGGGTTGCCCCATTCGGTTGAATGAAGGAACTGGTTGATCGCGTTGTGGATCATCGGTCCACGCCATACGATCGCTTCGTCCTCGTTGTCCTGGAAAAAAGCCATTGACATGACTTTCACACCGAATCGCGAGGGGGGCACAAGCTTTTCGCCGTTTTGAATTGGACCCTCAGTGATGCGGAGAACACGAGTTACGTTCGGGCAATCAATATCGCAATCGAAGAGAGCGACGTCTTTGCCCTGCGCTGCCAGTGTTACCGCGAGATTTGTCGCTACAGTCGTTTTGCCGACCCCACCCTTACCTGAGTAAACGCCGATGCGAGTGCCTATACCTTCGAGAGATTCGGAAACGCGTCGACGCTCTTGAAAGTTCGCTCGCACCTGTGCCAGTCGAGCTTCTTCTTGTGGGGTTAGTTTTCGTGGAGACGACATATCTTTAGGTTGCTGAGGATTTCGCGACACTTAGCCAGAGCCGCGGATTGAGTACGTAAAAGTGGACTTTCTTAATCGATACCTAGAAGGCGTTTACCATCTTCTGTAATCATGTCGGGAGTCCACGGTGGATCAAATACTACGTCGACCTGGACATCTTCGACATCGTCGATTTCTGCGATTCGCCATTCGGCCTGTTGGGCAATGTAAGGTCCCATACCACAGCCGGGACCTGTCAGAGTCATCTCAACGTGTACATCGCCATCGGAGACTTCAACTGTGTAAATTAGCCCGAGATCAACAACGTTGACAGGGATTTCCGGGTCGTAAACGTCACGTAGCGCCTCGAGAATTGTATTTTGGTCTAGTGTTGCAGCTTCGGCCATTGGAGTCTCCGTAAGCCGTGAAAATCAAAATGATCACGGCAGCCAAATCAGTATCAAATTGACAATTTGATTAGTCTACCAGAGAGGTAAGGAATTGTTGGTGTGGCGGACTCAGGATTTTTTACGGGAAGGGCCTTCGTTTCGCGCTTTTTCCACAGATTTGAATGCTTCTTGAAGGCTATTCAGCCATTTTGATTCGTTGTCACAAACGAACTTTACACACCAACCGAGTGCTTCAGACCGGGAACTGGCGACTCCCGCATTTACTAGAGTGTCGAGGACTTCCCGCTCTGCGAGTCTAAGTCGAGTCATGGTAGGTGTAGTGACGTGAGTGAATAAGTAGGTGTCTTCGCCGACCTGAACACCCCATGAGACTTTTCGGTCGAATAGTTCTTGAGCGGAGTCTGCGACCGACATGCGAGACTGACGAGTCTCTTTACGGAATCGTTGAGCGATTCTCTTGATGGCGACTTCTTTGTCATCAGCTGTTTCAGGTATGTCGCTCTTATCAGTTGGCAACGTGACCACAGCCAGAATTTCGTCGAGGTCGGCTTTGATCTTCACGCCTTCTGATCCCCAACCTCCATCTATGTGGGCGGCGAACCACTCTTGGATCTTTACAGTGTCAGGTGGCATCAGTTAGCTCTTGTTTAGTGAAACTTTAGGATATTAGTTACTTGATTACATAATTACAACATTGACTCCGCCTGTATGCAAACGCTGACGCTGCAGGGTGAGAATTAGGATGGAATGCACAACTCTACTCGCATGGAAATCGGTGGCCCGCCAAGCGACAGGAAAGCTTATGAATCTAATTCAGGCCGATGGTGTGGCTGGTCGGATATATGTTGAAAATTAAGAAGTCGAAGCGATTGAACGTCAGCGCACTAGTCTGCATTTACGAGCTCTTCGGGGGCACCATCTTCAACAGTGGGTGCTAGTTCGACGTATTTGTCCGGCTCTGGGTCAACTGAATCACCTGTACCGCCCAAATCTACAAGCACTTTTCTTAAATCTACAACCTGGTCGCGAAGTAGAGCCGCCTTCTCGAACTCCAGATCCCTAGCAGCCTTCTTCATCTGTTTCTCGAGATCTTTCACCAATCGAACAAGATCGTTCTTTGGAAGAGCGGAAGGTGTGATATACGGCGTCCTCGCCTCGGCGACCTTCCTGCCGTGAGTGAGTTCTCTAACTTCTTTGACGATCGACATAGGCGTGATCGAGTTAGCGTCATTGTGCGCCGACTGAATCTCACGTCGGCGAGCGGTCTCGTCCATCGCATATTTCATCGACTTGGTGATTCTGTCGGCGTACATCACTACCTTGCCTTCCACATGGCGGGCGGCTCGGCCGATGGTTTGAACCAACGATGTGCTTGATCGAAGATAACCCTCTTTGTCGGCATCGAGAATTGCAACTAGCGAGACTTCAGGCAGGTCGAGACCCTCACGAAGCAGGTTGATTCCTACCACGACGTCGTACACGCCCAGTCGAAGATCCCGAAGAATTTCTGTGCGCTCCATCGTCTGAATATCGGAGTGGAGATACTGCACGCGAACACCGAGTTCACGTAGGTAGTCAGTAAGCTCTTCAGCCATTCGTTTGGTTAATGTTGTGACCAATACGCGTTCATGTTTAGCGGTTGTTTCTCGAATTCTTTCGAGAAGATTGTCGATTTGTCCTTCGGTTGGTTCAAGGATGATTTCAGGGTCGATTAGTCCTGTAGGGCGAATTACCTGTTCCACGCGGCGCTCTTCGTGCGCTGACTCGTAAGGTCCTGGCGTTGCCGAAACGTAGACGATCTGATTCACACGTTCTTCGAACTCTTCAAAGGCGAGGGGGCGGTTATCTATCGCCGACGGCAATCTGAAACCGTAGTCGACAAGACTCGTTTTACGAGCGAGGTCGCCCTTATACATGCCGTTGATTTGCGGGAGCGTGATGTGTGATTCGTCGATGAAAATCAGAAAATCGTCAGGGAAGTAATCCAGCAGCGTCCACGGCGCCGATCCCGGTTGGCGACGTCCAAGAGGGCGAGAGTAGTTTTCGATGCCGGGGCAGGAGCCTGTTTCTTTGAGCATCTCCAGATCGTAGTTTGTTCGCTGTTCTAGACGCTGGGCTTCGACTAGTTTACCGTTCGATCGCAACACGTCGAGTCGTTCACCCAGTTCATTTTCGATGTCCTTGAGGGCTTCTTTTAGTTCGTCCTCAGGAGTCACGAAGTGCTTACCGGGGAAGATGTCGATGTGGTCAAGTTCTGACAAAATTTCGCCGGTTAGAGGGTCGAGTTCGATTATTCGTTCGATCTCATCGCCGAAAAATTGAACCCGAATGGCCAGTTCCTCGTAGGCGGGCATGAGTTCGAGCGTGTCACCTCGCAACCGGAAGCGACCACGGACCATCTCCATGTCATTTCGCTCGTAGTACATGTCGATGAGCTTGCGAACGACTTTGCGAAGTCCCGGCTCCTCCCCTTTACGAAGGCTGAGCACGACTGATCGGTATTCCTCCGGTGATCCAAGACCGTATATGCACGAAACGCTGGCGACGATCAAGGTGTCTCGACGCGTTAGCAGCGCGCGGGTCGCTGAATGACGAAGGCGGTCGATCTCTTCGTTTACGTCGGATTCCTTCTCAATATAAGTGTCCGATTGTGGGATGTACGCCTCTGGCTGGTAGTAATCGTAGTAGCTAACGAAATACTGAACCGAGTTGCGTGGAAAGAAATCCTGAAATTCTGCCGCCAATTGAGCAGCGAGAGTTTTGTTGTGCGCAATAACGAGGGTAGGGCGTTGAACTTCCTCGATGATTTTCGCCATCGTGAAGGTCTTGCCTGAACCGGTTACACCTAGGAGTGTTTGGTCTCGCAGGTTTTCATGTATCCCAGCCACAAGCGCTTTTATGGCCGCAGGTTGATCGCCTGTGGGTTGGAAATTGGCTTCAATTTCAAATCGACCTTCATTAATAGGCATTCCCGAATTCTACCACGCGATACGTGAAGGCTAAATGCTTAATGTCAAACCGTGGGCGGGCGACCCTGGCATCCTAGATAACTTCCCAATTACGCGGAATCTGCGGAATATCCCACAAAACGTCTGGACGCCAGTTCGCCCAGACGTCGCTGAATGGATGCCGATTCTCCACCACGATCTTCAGCGCTTGGGCAGCTGTATCTCGAACCTTTTCCGCCTCAAATTCGCTGAATATTCCTGCCTCGATTGCTTCGGCGAATTCGTCTTCGTCCTTGTATTGCCACGTTTTGCGGTCGGGTTGCACAACTACGTCGAGGAACATATCCCATGTATCGAAGCCGAGCAGAGTTCGTTTGTATGGCGCGTCGATGTTTATATACCAGCCTTGGATGCTAGACATGCGTGGTTCCCAAAACACCCAGAGCGACCACATCGAATGGGGGGCTTTTACTGTCAGTGTTCCAGCCGTGTGCCAATTCCTTGATGCCATCGTCCAAGATTTTGCGGCCATGGTCTCGGCACTAAGATGTCCTTTGCCATCGTCATTTTCAGCCTCAGGATCGGTTACACCGTTCAGCACTGGAGTACCGACCGGCAACCATGTGACTACCAGTTCCGGTGTGTCGGTTACGACAATAGTTGGGAACACTGATTGCACGCGACCCATAAATACATTACGAACGGCAACATGATCGCCGGGTTCGAATCTGGTCGGCGGAATCATGAATTTCCAAACATACGTACTCTGGTGACCATTGGCGCATTATGCCTGTTGTGACACTATTCTGGCTGAGCTGATTTGCGAAATACTAAGCGGAGTTAAGAGATGGCGAATCTGAAAGTTGTAATCGGGACAGATCACGTTGGCACGCAATATGCCGACGAGTTGATCGACTCATTTCCTGAAATCGATTTCGTAGTGGCGTACGACGCTGCCAATCATGTCGAAATAATTCGTGATGCCGATGCTTTCTTCGGATGGCCGAGTGGGAAAGCATTCGCCGCGGCCGAGCAACTGAAGTGGATAGCGTGTCCTGGTATGGGAATCGACAAGATTGTCGCCTATCAGAACATCGTTGACTCCGATGTGACTATCACCAACGCCCCTGGCACTCACGTGACTTCGATGGGAGACCACGTTGTTGGTGCAATGATTGGACTGACACACCGTTTTCAGGAGGCATTTGAAGACCGACAGAAGAAGGTCTGGAACACAGGAAAATACGCATCGCGAATCACAGAGATTACTGGAACCACGGTAGGTCTCTTTGGGTTAGGCGCCATAGGCCGTGCCGTTGCGGATCGTGTTGCAGCGTTCGGCACTACAACTTATGCCATTGATCCAGCCCCAGCGAACGTTCCAGCCAACATCAAGGAGTGCTGGAATCTAGATCGACTTGATGATCTTGCTCGGGTGTCCAATTTTCTGATTGTCGCTGCTCCAGTGCTCGACACTACTCGAAATTCGATTGACGCCCGCCGAATCGCATTGATGCCTCAAGACAGTTACATAATTGTGATTTCGAGAGGGGAAATTGTTGACGAAGAAGCACTTTGTGATGCTCTGGAATCGGGTCACCTTGCCGGTGCGGCACTTGATGCAACAGCGGTTGAACCACTCGGTGGCGACTCGCGATTGTGGACACTTCCGAACATTATTCTCACACCACATTCATCAGCTCTGACACCTGAGCTATATGAAATGAGAAGACATACGTTCAAGGCGAATCTCCGAAAATTTGTGGCTGATGAGCCTCTAGATAACGTCTGCAACAAGACCGCAGGCTTCTAGTTTTTTTTCGTTAGAGCTAAATAATAAGGGTGAGCATATTTCTGCATCACCTCTTCAAATTTAACTCAATTGATTAATCGGAGGTAGTGTGCCGGGCGATGACTACGATTTCATCACTGAATTCATCAACTTCACTGCCTTCGAAATCGCCCCACATCTCGATCACTTCCAACCCAACCTTATTGCAGAGTGCCGTGACTTGCTCAGGGTATAGATAGCGGACCACAACCCCAAGTTCCTCCCGCCGGATGACTTCACCTGCACTATCAAGCTCCTCGGCGATCTGCAAACCGTGGTTTAGTTGAGATTCGAGATCGAATCGGTTTTTCGCAGTCAGAACATATCTGCCGCCGTCAGGCTTTTCGACAACTTCCAGTAAGAACTCTTCCTCAGGATCGTCGGCGAGCATCTCTGGGTCGGGGTAGAACAGGTTGAACGCCATTGTTCCATCGGAAGCAAGATGCTGAGCAGCACAACATAACGTTTGAACTTGTTCTTCTTCTGATGTCGCAAGTAGAAGAGTCCGAGCCGGAATGGTTACCACGGGGAATTGTCGTTTCAAATCGAAATTCCGCATGTCGGCTTGAATCAAACTCAGGCTCCCTGAAAGTGGTGCAACATTAAGGGCGTTCTGCTGGGCGACCTTAAGCATTGGCTCATATAGATCGATCCCGACAACTTCAAAGCCCTGTTGGGCCAACGGCAATGCGATACGACCTGTACCAACTCCGATTTCAAGTATTGGTCCTCCCGAAGCTGTGCAAAGACCATGATAAAACTCGATGTCACCGGGGTCGGCGGCGGTATAAAAAATGTCGTACCACTTTGCCCACGCTACGTAATCCATTGTCACTTTGAGTTGGCCTTGAAGTTGCTAAACACGCCCAATTGTCTCCATGAAGTGTCGGCCGTACATGCTCATGAAAGTTGGGATGTGGGTGTAGTGATAGAGGATGCCGTCTTCGGTATTTATCAATGCTTGCTCGGCCCCACTTGGAGTGCCTGAAGCACGACCGGCAGCGTGGATACGGTCAAAAGTTTCTTTGACCACTTTTTGAACGTCTGGATGATCGTTTTCGCCTGGGTGCCCCATCGACTGCGCAAGATCAGTTGGTCCGATGAAAAACACGTCGATGTCGGGCACTGTCAGTATTTCGTCGAGATTATCTACTGCAGCGATATCTTCAATTTGCACACATACGAGCATCTCTCTGTTCGCATCCTGCACATACTCAGACGTCGATAGCCCCCAACCGAAATCAGCCATCCGACCGCCACCGAGCCCCCTCATGCCTTTCGGGTGATAGAGGCATGCTTCTACGACAGCACGAGCTTCATCGGCTGTATTTACGTGAGGTACCTGTACACCCATCGCACCTCTGTCGAGGTACTTGTTGATGATCGCAGGATCGTTCTTCTCAGGTCTTACTATTGGAGTAATACCGCGTATTTCGGCAGCCAAGATCATGGGGCCAATGTTGTCAGGAGTGATCGACCCATGCTCGGCATCGAGCATTACCCAATCGAACTCAAGCTCTCCGATCATCTCGACTATTTCTGCCGAAGGAAACTGAACTGATACCCCGTAAGTCGGTTTTCCCGACTTGATGAGATTCTTCATTAGGTTTTTGCGGTTGATTTGTGAACGGGCCATTTGTGTTTGCAACTCCGTCAGTTGACAGACTGATGATGAACTCTCGCTATCGGCACATGATGATTGTAAATATCTCATCGCATCGACCGTGTAATTGTCTCACCAGATGTTGACATGCCAACTGCACGGGAAGAAAATTTTCAGCCTGTTGCGAATTCTGTAACTTCCGAGGTCGACCCAATGCGGCGATCATCTGGACTTGAATTCGTTTTTGCTCGTGAACCGACATAGTTGAATAGGCCGCGCCACAGTGACACAGCTCGCATCTCGACAGGCAAATCTGGGTACTGAAACCGCGTTCGAAACTCTAGCGAAGGCCAAAGAACTTGAACGTCAAGGCAAGTCGATCATTCACCTAGAGATTGGCGAACCTGATTTTGACACACCTGAGCACATCCGGAATGCAGCAAAGCAGGCACTTGATGACGGCTTCACTCATTACGGAGCTTCAGCTGGTCAACTCGAACTTCGTGAAGCTATCGCAAAACACCAAAGCGAGCGCCAAGGATACGACGTCTCACCTAAAAACGTGATCGTTACCCCGGGTGGCAAACCAGTCATGTTCTTCACGATCATGGCGTTGATCGAGGAGGGTGACGAGGTTATTTACCCGAACCCTGGCTTTCCGATCTACGAGTCGATGATTAACTACATGGGCGGCACAGCCGTTCCGATGCAGTTGAACGAAGAAACTGGATATAACGCTGATATTGACAATCTCCGTTCGCTAATCACGCCTCGGACAAAGCTGTTGATCGTCAATTCACCGAACAACCCGTGCGGAAGCGTGATTCCAGAACATGATCTCCAAAAAATTGCTCAGATGGCCGTCGAGAACGACCTCACGGTCTTGGCCGACGAGATCTACAAAGACATGTACTACGGTGAACAGGAACACGTTTCTATTACGAAGTTCCCCGGCATGTGCGAGCGAACAGTCATTCTCGACGGATTCTCCAAGAGCTATGCCATGACCGGCTGGCGTCTTGGTTACGGCG
>JABMNN010000104.1 GCA_013204545.1 Chloroflexota bacterium
GAAGAAGCTAACGACTACCGCTACTTCCCTGAGCCTGATATCCCGCCTCTGATCATCAGCGAAGAATGGATCGAAAGTACTCAGGCGAAAATGCCTGAACTTCCGTTGGCACGAAAAGCTCGCTTCATAAACGAGTGGGGGCTCAACGCCTATGATGCCGACCTACTCACCGTTCTCCGTTCGACAGCCGACTATTTTGAAAATGTTTGCGATGGTGTGAAAGCTCTTTCTTCCGAAACAAAGCAAGCATTCGCAAAGGCTGCCGCTAACTGGCTGAATGGCGAGATGGCTCGCATGATGAACGACGAAGAAATCGTGAACATGTCGGATACCAAAATCGCACCAAAATCACTAGCAACCCTCGTTGAAAAATTCCGCAAGCGAGAGTTGAATAGTAACTCGGCAAAGCAAGTTTTCGAAATCATGTACAACACTGGCACGACCCCGGAGACGATCATCGAGGATCTAGGGCTTGGTGTTGTGTCTGGAGTCAATTTTCTGGGTCCAATCGTCGATCAAATCATTGCCAACAACGAAAAGGCAGTTAACGATTACCTAAGCGGTAAAGAAGTAGCACTCAAGTCGCTAATGGGTCAGGTTATGAAGGCAACCCGCGGACAGGCCGATCCGGTACAAGCTACCGAAATGATTAAAGAGAAGCTGGCAGCTCGCCACTTGTAGGCAAATGGTTTTTATATCGTCAGTGGGTGAACTATCCGCACTCCGATGTGCCTGAAAATGTGGCGAGACCGCCCGCGTAGCCCTAACATAGATAGCTGTTGACAAGTTGTGCTCCAAAATGGCACACAGGAAGTTTTATGGAAACCGTATTTAGCCTCATACTGATGTTCACCGCAATTACGCTAATCGTCGTATTGCTTCTACAGGCGCGCGGCTCCGGCTCTTCCCTCTTTGGTGAATCATCTGGTACGTTCCGTTCACGTCGCGGCGTTGAACGAATGCTCTTCAGAATCACAATTGTGCTCGCCGTCGTGTTCGTGAGCGTGGCAATCGCAAACGTTCGCTTCAGCTAGTCGCTTCAAGCCTTCATAGGTACGAATTGCACAGGCGCCATTGAGCGCCTGTTTTTTTGTCTTTTCCAACCACAGGCAGCAACTCGGCAGGTGTAATATCCACCGCTATGTCCACATTCCAACTAGCAGCATTCATCGTTGAACTCGACTCATCACAAGCGCTCGACCCATCTTTAGTCGGAAGCAAAGCAGCCTCAGTAGCCGATCTCATCAAAATGGGTGCAACGGTTCCATCAGGTTTTGTAATTCCCGCCAGCGTGT
Source organism: Chloroflexota bacterium (assembly GCA_013204545.1). GTDB lineage: Bacteria > Chloroflexota > Dehalococcoidia > Lucifugimonadales > Lucifugimonadaceae > Lucifugimonas. The sequence continues at coordinate 1,296 of JABMNN010000104.1, forward strand.
TTACAGATTTCATTGCACCAATCAAACGTGAGATATCAGCGATTCTCGACAACGTCGATATCGAAAATACTTCATCATCGTTCGATGCCGCCAATTCCATAGGGGCACTACTCAGCACTGCCGATACCCCGGCTGGACTGGCCAAAGCTATCTCTAATCGGGTCAAGGCAATTCCGCACCATCTTGCAGTCCGATCTTCTGCTACAGCGGAAGATCTTGAAGGTGCATCGTTTGCCGGCATGTACGATACGTTCCTTGATGCCACCGACGCCCAATCTGTACTCAAACGAGTTCGTGATGTTTGGGCGTCGTACTACACAGGTCGAGCCATATCTTACCGACAGCATCAGAGAATTCCACATGAAGCCGGTTCGATGGCGGTGTTAGTTATGGACCTAATCAATGCTGATGCCGGTGGAGTTATATTCACTCGCGACCCCCGAGACGGTAAGGATCAGATACTCATTAATGCCGCCCTTGGACTCGGAGAGGGTGTCGTTTCAGGTGAGGCACAAGCAGATTCGTTCACGCTCAACTCAGAATCTCTGGATATCACAAACCGAAACGTGATTGATAAAGAGTGGATGTTCGTTCAAGGCACCGCTGGGTCAACTGACCGCGTGCCCGTCCCATCTGACGTACGAAGCAACCCGGCACTTACAGACGATCAACTCCATGCTGTAGCAAGGGCTGCGGCAACTATCAAAAGTTCTGCTGGTGACGATCGCGACATTGAATTCGCTGTTGTAGGGAATACAGTCCACATTCTGCAATCTCGCCCTGTCACCACCGGAGCTAAAAAAGAAACCGTATTCCCTGTCGAATGGGATGATACCGAAGAAGAAAAACTTCATTGGACTTCGGGAAAGCCTGAGCCGACATTGCCATTGGTTATTGACTACAACTTGATGTCGAGTATCGCTGAGAAGCGATCAGTCGATTTCACTGGCGCTTACATGGGCCGTCGTGATCTCAGAAAATTAGTGAACGGCTATCTCTTCTCCGCCGAATCACCTCGCGATCCTGAAGAAACGAAAGCACGCCTTTTAAAGCACCATCTGATGGGTCATCGTCATCTCGAGAATAAAACTACCTATTTCTATGAAGTAATTGAACCCCTGCTCAAGAAGAATCTTGCCATAATCGAAGCAGCTCGTCCCCTCGCTTCAGCACCCGTAGCTGACCACATCGTCAATCTACGACGAACTATGCAACTAGCAGCCGATCACCAGAGTGATCTCCACTGGCGCTGTTGGGCGGGTTTCAAAACGAAAGACGATCTACCGAAAATATTCGCCGAAATAACCGGTAAATCTCCCGTTGAAGCGTCGGATCTCACCCTCGGAATCAACCATATGACGGCGAAATTATCTCGCCGATTCATGAGTCTAGCCAGTCTCGTGAAGTCCGATGCCTATCTCACTCATATATTCGAAAGCCGTGATTACGAATCCTTGTTCGCACGCGGCAATGGAAAGCACCCAGTCGTCCCATTGTTCCGATCCCGCTTCCGATCCCTGATGAAAATCTGGGGGCGACGCAATGGCATCGGCTACGGAACCGCTTGGAAACCAACCGATCCCTCATGGAACATGAAGCCGGAGATACCGCTCGATTCCATCGGGTCGTACGTCAGACAAGATCTCGAGCAAGTAGGCCGTTCCCACTCTGATCTCGCAGTCAAACGCCATACAGCGATTAGCGCAGTTCGCAAAGCAATCGGACGCAACACCAAACTTCGAAAGAAATTTGAATTCGAGTTATTCCGCGGAACTCAACACATAAAGATGATGGAGAACCACAACTACCTCATCGAACAATGCACGTTCGGAGAATACCGAGAATCGATCAACCGCGCTGGCGAATCGCTCTTCCGTAACAAATCAATCAATACCCCGAACGACATCTTCTACCTCCGCCTCGAACAACTCGAAAATGCGGTCAAATCGAATAACTACACAGGTCTTCGAACCCTCGTGATTCAGGCGAAGGAAGCGTTCGACGAAAGTTTAAAATTTGAGCTACCTGAATACATTGGCACCAAGCCGTCAGAAGAGGAAAAAGAGGAAGGCGAAGAACCGCTTCGAGGTCTAAGTGAAGACGGCATGATGCTCTACGGCGAACCCTCTTCAGCCGGTTCGTTCACCGGCATCGCCCGTGTCGTACTCACGCGATCATCCACGCCGCCCCACATTCGAAAAGGCGAAATATTAGTCACCGAAAACACAGGTCCTGACTGGGTTCCGATATTTCCATTGCTCGGTGGACTTATTCTCGACGGTGGCGACAATTTTCAGCACGCCTCACTGATAGCCCGAGAGTACGGAATACCCTGTGTAATTCAGACGAAAGAAGCTACATCCAAAATCGCCGACGGCCAGATAATCGCAGTCGACGGCACAGCAGGAATAGTCACCCTAAACCCGACGGTCTAAGTTTCCGACCTCACACATCCCGACCAACGCGATTAAACCCAGCGTAGAGGATAGTGACAACTTAACTTCTACTACCGAGCAGCGATCTTAGCTCCGCGACCACGCAGTCTCGCCACCCGTGTCAGTAATGGAAATTCCGGCAGCATCCAGTTGATCTCGGATAGCGTCAGCATCGGCCCAGAGCTTGGCAGCACGAGCATCCTTCCTCCGTTGTACCAATGCTTCGATATCTGAGTCAGATAGACCTTGAATCTTTTTAGGCGGAGCTACTAAGGTAAGCCCGAGGACTCCAGTAAGCTCCCGCACTGTCGCAGCAGCAGCAGACACATCGTTTCCGTCAGCGCGCGTCCGGTTCATTTTTCGGCACAAATCAAATATCGCAGCCAAAGCCTGCGGAGTACTGAGATCGTCATCCATAGCCTCAACGAATCTACGTTTGTACGGCTCTGGATCCAATGATTTTTCAGATTCAACAGGAACAGCTTCAACGGCTTGGCGCACTCGTCGCATTGATCGTTCTGCATCGCCAATCAACTTCTTGTCGAGAAGAGGATTAGTGCGGTAATGACTCTGCAAAATCCAAAGTCTAATTGCGTCTGAACTAAACACCTCAAGTGCCGATTTTACGTTGAATGCATTACCAAGCGACTTACTCATAGTCGCACCGGTAGTACGCAGTAGTCCGTTGTGCACCCACACACCCGAGAACGGCACTAGACCCGAAGCCGATTCGCTTTGGGCGATCTCGTTTTCGTGGTGCGGGAAAATTAAATCCAAACCACCGCCATGTATGTCGATCTGTTCGCCCAAATGCTTAAACGCCATCGCAGAACACTCGATGTGCCAGCCCGGTCGACCCGGCCCCCACCGGCTATCCCACTTCGGTTCATCGAGTTTCACAGCCTTCCAAAGAGCGAAATCGGCGGGGTCTTCTTTCCCATCTTCTTCGTTCCGCGTGCCTTCAAGCATTTGGTTGATATTCTGACCGCTCAGCTTGCCGTAATCCGCCTTACTTCGAACTCGGTAGTAAACCGATCCGTTCAATTCATATGCGGCACCCGCGTCAATCAATCGGTTGATTAGTGCGATGATTTCCGGCATATCTTCGGTGGCACGTGGATGCACAGTTGCGCGCCGAACATTCAAGCCATCGATCGACCTAAAGAACGATTCGATATACTTCGCCGTTATCTCTTCCCACGGAGTACCGTCGGCTTTCGCACGGTTGATGATCTTGTCATCAACGTCGGTGAAGTTCTGAACCTTCCTAACCTTGAATCCTCGATACTCCAAATACCTGTCGAGTACGTCAAAGACGATGCTGCTCAACGCATGACCAAGATGAGAATCGTCGTAGACGGTTACCCCGCACACGTACATTCTTACTTCATCACCGATCGGTGTGAAATTTTCTTTTGTGCGGGTAAGCGAGTTGTAGAGCTGAATCATGCGTTTCGATAAGCTACTTTTGTGCTGGAATAAGAGTTGCGATGGCCTGGGCTGCAATGCCCTCACCCGCGCCAATTGCGCCAACGTGATCAGTTGACGTTGTTTTTATATTGATACTGGAATTTTCAAGACCAATTATCACGCCGATTTTAGCCGTCATCTTTGAGGTTTCTAACGCGAGTCGTGGTCTCTGCGCAATGATCGTAGCATCGACATGCGACACCAGCCATCCGGCTTCGAGTGCTAATCGAGCTGCCGCAGCAATGAATTGAGCCGAATCAAATCCCGCATACCGTTTGTCCGAAGATGGAAAGCGGCCACCCAGATCGCCAAGTCCGGCAGCACCCAAAATGGCACTAGCTATCGAATGAAATAACACATCGCCATCGGAATGACCGTCGAGACGTTGCTCGAATTCGACATCAATTCCACCAAGTCTAAGTGGCCCGCCATCCACAAGTGCATGACCATCGAATCCGATTCCAAATCGCGAGCCTTCAACTCCAACGCTTCCTGATTTCAACAGGGATAGACTCTGGCGTCTATTGAAAATCAGACTCGCCAGCTCCAAATCTTCCGGTGTTGTGATTTTGATATTGTCATTCGATCCATCAAAAACCGCCACCAATCCTCCAACTGATTCCACCATCGATGCATCATCAGTCACATCCTCTTGGATCATTTGGTGCGCCGTCATAAGCACGTCATATCTGAATATTTGCGGAGTCTGCACAGCCCACATTGCTGATCGATCAGGCGTATCTATCACAACTCGGTGTGGTGCATTTTTTATCGTGTCCTTAACCGGTACAGCTGCGATGCTCGCACCAATTTTCTGAGCAGTAACCAAACCTCTTTTAATCATCGCTTGATCAATAAACGGTCTGGCACCATCATGCACAACCACAAATTCTGGTGCTCCTCCGGGCTGCTCGGCCAGTAAATCCAGTCCTATTTTCACCGAGTCTTGACGACGCGAACCGCCTGAAACGATTTTGACAACCTTGGAGAACTCACCAATCTTGACCGCGCTATTTCCTGCATCAAGATTTTCAGCGGACATAACGAGAATGACCGAACCAACCGCGTCGGATTCTTCAAATACTCTGAGTGAGTGAGAAATCACGGCCTCACCGCCAAGCATGGCCACCTGTTTATCGATACCCGCCATTCGAGAGCTTCGACCAGCGGCAACCACCACCACGCCCAATCGACCAATATTGTCGGTCATCCAAACAGCCCCTGGATCCAATCTATGCCCCAGAAGCAGGCATAGGCAATGGAAGTCGATTTGATCGCCTTCGCAACGAACACAACGACGAGAAATTTTTTTACAGGGTATCCAATGCTACCCGCCGCTATTCCTATCACATCAAACAGCGGATTCGGAATTATCGCACCACAGAACAATATTATTACGCCTCGACGTTGCACCAGTGAATGGACCCTCGGATAGTACTTGTTACGCTGTAACAGTGAACGTCCAGAAAGCCCCGCTAGATATCCTGTCATCTCACCAAGTGCCTCCGCTGTAGCAGAAACAATTCCTATTGTTATCGGGTTCAGCCCTAAAGCGGGTGCTGCTGCGAAGCACACTGCGGCCGGCCCGGGAATCGGAAGGATGATCGACCCGGCTGCAATAAAGCTAACAACCCATAGTCCACCGTACCCGACACTCTCCACGTTCAATGAATCCGTAAGCCACAGCACTGTACCAACGACCATAAAACTGATGATAAAAACAATCAACGCAAATCGGAAAACTAGCGGTTTGTTTATCGCCAGCCACAGATGAAATCCAGTGAGTAGGACGACAGGACCAGACGCAGTGTCGAGGTCATGAGACGAACTAAGTGGTTCTATTTTTTCGGAATTGATCGAGTCAGACAAGCAGATATATCCAGCACATAAATCACCCGTCGACACGCTAGATGCGGTCGACAAGCCAAGAGATCGACTGCCGGCAGGCATATGCAACGATAAGGAATTTGATCAACTTACCGAGTCCCACCCAAAAGAAAAATCTGGATATCGGATAGCCGAGTGATCCTGCCGCAATTCCGCCGATATCAAACAGCGGATTCGGTACTACTGCGAGAATAAACAATGCGAACCCGCCGCGCCGTACTACCCAATCACGAATTCGTGGATAATAGCGCGATTTTTGGACCACTCCTTGGCTTCCATACCCGGCGAGATAACCAGTCACTTCACCGAGGGTCGACCCGGCTGCACCGGCAATGGCCAACAACACAAAGTTCAATCCGATCTCTGAAGTGGATCCCGCACATATTGCCGCCAATCCAGGAAATGGAACAATAACAGCAGCCGAACCAACCAAATTGATTAAAAATGCCACCCAATAACCGGCATCATGCACATTAAGCCAGTCAGCAGCCCAAGCAATCGTCCCACCCACTACCGATCCAACAACCACAGTCCAAAGGACAGTCTGATAGGTGCGGTGATGCTTCGATATAAACTCGGCGAGTTTATTCGTGGGTTCGATGGGAGTTTTAAGTCCAGTATGTTTTATTGAATGATCCGACACTCCCGCATCTTACGTGACCTGACGCGAATAGACATCACTACTCAACCAAGTTAGGCAAAGAGGGATGTCTATTCTCACGTTAAGTTCACTTGCTTCCAGAATCGGACTTTGCTAATTAGCCACAGTTTCCATGGCTGATTCATCTGCCTGACTCTCACTCGTAGCGGTGTCATCACCTTTTTCAGTGATGATTGTTTCATTGAGAGTAAACGTCAACTCACCCTCCCCTTCATCAACGACTATCGCTGAACCCTCAGGGAACTCACCCGCCAGCAATCGCTTCGAGAGCGGGCTTTCGACATACCGCTGTATCGCTCTTTTGAGCGGCCTTGCGCCGTACATTCGGTCAAACCCGGTCTTGGCGAGCCACACGCGAGCAGCTTCGGTCAAGCTGATCGATACTTTCAGATCGACAACCCGATCTGAAACCTCTGCCATGAATTTGTCGACGATCAGTTCGATATCGCCCTGATCAAGTGAGTCAAACACGATGTACTCATCCAACCGGTTCAGGAACTCGGGCCTGAACTGTTTCTTAAGAGCATCTTCAACATTCGTCCGAACTCTCGCACTCTCAGTCTCCTCACGACTCTGCTTCTGGAAGCCGAATGCCTGCTGAGCAATGCCTTCGGATCCAAGGTTGCTTGTCATGATGATGATCGTGTTTCGGAAGTCAACGGTTCGTCCGTGGCTGTCCGTAAGTCGACCATCGTCAAGTACCTGTAGCAACGTGTTGAATACATCAGGGTGGGCCTTTTCGATCTCATCAAAAAGAACAACAGAGAACGGTCGGCGCCGTACTGCCTCGGTCAATTGCCCAGCCTCATCAAAGCCAACGTATCCCGGAGGTGCCCCAATCAACTTTGAAACTGTGTGACGTTCTTGATACTCCGACATATCGACTCGAATCATGTTGTCTTCATCATCGAACATGAACTCGGCAAGGGCGCGAGCAAGCTCGGTCTTACCAACACCCGTTGGACCCAAGAATATGAAACTGCCGATCGGGCGCTTCGGGTCTTTTAACCCCGCTCTCGCACGACGAACTGCATCGGAAAGCACCTCAACCGCTCTGTCCTGACCGATCACACGGGTGTGCAACCGCTCTTCGAGGTGTAGAAGACGATCGCCTTCACCCTCGACCAATCGCGTAACAGGAATCCCTGTTCGTTCAGCGATCAAACTTGCGATGTCTTCGTCGGTAACTACCTCGCTAATAACGTGGGTCTTGTCCCATTCACGTTTGGTGATTTCGTATTCCTCAAGTTTTCGGAGTTTTAATGCCTTGGCATTTGCTGCGCGCTCATAGTCGCCACGTGCTGAAGCCGATTCTTCTTCGCCATCCAATTTCTGTAGTTCGGATTGCATGTGCTTCAAGTCCGAAGGCAATAGCTCATTCTCGATACGCTTTTTCGCACAAGCTTCGTCGATCAAATCGACTGCTTTGTCCGGCAGCAGCCGATCTGAGATGTATCGAGCCGACAACTTGACGGCAGCCTCTAGTGCCGATTGTTCTATCGTGAAGCCGTGATGTTGCTCATAGCGTGGCCTTAGAGTTTCGAGCATCTCGATCGCCGTTTCGGTGTCGGGCTCAAGAACCCATACCGGTGAGAATCGACGCTCTAGTGCAGGGTCTTTTTCTATATATCTGCGGTACTCATTGGGAGTAGTCGCACCAATCGTCTGCAACTCACCTCTGGCGAGCGCAGGCTTCATCATATTCGAAGCGTCGAGCGCACCGTCACCACCTCCAGCACCAACAACGGTGTGGATTTCGTCGATGAACAGCACAATTTCTCCCGAAGCCTGGCGGATTTCGTCCATAACGGCCTTCAGGCGCTCTTCGAATTCACCTCTGAACTTCGCACCAGCGACCAGCGATCCCATCTCGAGCGCAATGACACGCCGACCCTGCAGACTCTCTGGAACATCTCCAGCGACAATTCGTTGTGCAAGTCCTTCAGCGATCGCAGTCTTGCCAACCCCAGCATCACCGATAAGCACCGGGTTGTTCTTTGTCCGGCGCGTCAGCGTCTGCATGACTCGACGAATTTCAAGATCACGCCCGACAACTGGATCGAGTCGCCCCTCGCGGGCGAGTTCCGTTAAGTCAACGCTATATTTCGCAAGTGCCTTGTATTTACTCTCAGCACGCGAATCGGTAACCCGAGCAGACCCTCGAACCTCAAGCAACGCTTGGTAGACCCGCTCTTGTGTGATGTTCCTTTGTATGAAGATCTCTGCAATATCACCACTCGACTCTTTTGCAAGCGCAACGAGCAAGTGATCTGCACCGATCAATTCATCCTTAAGTCTGTCAGCTTCTTCTTTTGCAACCTCAATCGCCTTTTGAACTCGGGGGGTAGGATATATTTGCGGGTGGTTCGAAGAGCTACCGAGTTTCGGCGACTTTTCAAGTTTCGCCTCGAGTTCCTTCAATAAATCACTTACGTCAATACCGAGTACTGTGAGAATTTTTGCCGAAAGAGAATTTTCGATCTGCAAAAGGCCAATCAGAAGATGCTCTACATCCCACTGACTGTGACGCATCTGTACCACCAACTGCTGAGACGCGCCTAACGCGGCTTGAGCCTGCTCTGTGAAATCATCTTGTTTCAATACCATCTAAATAATTCCCTGCCTTCTACCTAGTTCTGCTTCCCATCCAAAAACGCTGGATCGAGCCAAAGATCCAAGAGTTGTTAGTTCGGCAGCTTCGTCTGACCCTCGCGTAGCTTGACTATCTCGACAGTCAAGTTCTGTACATGTGATTCCAATCGATCGATACGATTTAAAAGTTTCGACATTACTTCGATGCCTGCAAGGTTCAGACCGAACTCTTCTTTCCATCGCAATATCTGCTGGATTAGTTCGACATCGCGATTAGAATAAAGCCGAGTACCGCCACTCGATCTCTGAGGAATCACCAACTCCCACCGCTCGTAATTTCGAAGCGTTTGCTGATGAACCCCGCATATTTGGGCAACGATTCCGATTGCGAAAACCGGATCGTTGTGTCCCATCGTCATCCGGCATCCTCCTCTCTGTTGGCTTCGCCTACAGACGAACTCAAACGAATTTCCATGAGCTCTGCATAGAGTTGCCGTTCTTCATCTGAGAGCGTCTCAGGTAGGCGAACCTTGACGGACACATACAAGTCACCCTTTTCATCAGATTTTGGCTTGGGAAGCCCACGTCCATTGATTTTGAAAGATCGACCATTTTGCGTTCCAGCCGGAATATTCAGCACTATACGCCCCGTCATCGTTGGCACTTCAGCCTCGCCACCTAGGATCGCATCGAGCAACGGCACCGCGATGTCAGCACGTAAATTTGCGCCATCTCGAATGAATCGCTTGTCAGAACGCACGTTTACTGTGAGCGTGACTTCGGTATTACTGTCTGGGCGCAATACAATTTTCTGCCCATCCGGCACACCTTTCGGAATTTGAACTTCCAAGTTGCGTTTGGTGGTCAATGACGACCCAATAGATATCCTCCGAGTCGCACCCGCATACACCTCATCAAGCGATACGTCGATCGTACCTTTATGTTGCATTTTCTGCGGTTGCTGCCGCGCATGACCACCCATGCCACCGAATAGATCACTGAATCCACCTGCCTGCGGGCCACCTCTCCCGCCCCCGAATAGATCACCGAGGTTGAATCCCGACCCAGCACTCGGACCTCGATTTGCCCCCATGTTGCGCATCTGGTCGGCATGCTTCCAGTTGTCACCAAACTGGTCATAGTCTTTCCTTCGAGCAGGTTCACCAATTACCTCGTAAGCCTCATTCACCTTCTTAAATTGGTCTTGGGAGCGCTCATCGTTCGGATTCACGTCAGGATGAAGCTTCCTAGCCAGCCGCCGGTAGGCAGATTTGATTTCTTTATCGGAAGCGTCATTACTCACTTCCAGTAGATCGTAGTAGTTCTGTGCCATAAGTCGTTTTATAGATTATCCAAAGTGTTGTATTGCCTGAATGTAACAGCAATTTCGGTTCAACATAATAGAATCGTAACACATCTTACTATTTACTGAATATATGATTTGACAATTCATTTATTAGATTTCTATAATTGACTCGCGCAGGTTTTGAGTAATACATAAACAAGAGATGCTAACGCTCCGGGCCACAGTTCCCGCAGCGAAGGCACAAATACAAAGGAAATGCAATGCCAATTCAAAAATGGCAACCGCTTGCAAATACACGTGAGTTCGAAGATATCTTCACTCGATTTCTTGGCATTCGACCAAGCCTCACCGCCAGTACAGAACAGGAAGCGTGGAGCATACCGCTTGATGTCGCCCAAGAAGGCGACAATCTAGTCGTTATCGCTTCTATCCCCGGAACAACTAAGGACAATATCGATGTATCGGTCGATGACAACGTTCTGACTATTAAGGCAGAGACTCAGGAATCATCGAGCAAAGAATCTGATGGCTACCTCCTGCGCGAGCGCAGAACGGGTTCTTACTACAGAGCGCTTCGACTTCCCGAAACCGTAGATTTCGAGAAAGCCGAATCGCTCTTCAAAGACGGTGTTCTAACAATCAAGTTGCCGAAGCTTGAGTCGAAAAAGGCTCGAAAGCTCGAAATCTCGGCTGCATAACTCAACCTGAGCCTTGTCCGAATTCCCAGTATTTGGATATGTTCACCGGAGCCGCCAGCGAATTCGCTGACGGCTCTCTTTTATTTCAGTTCAGACTGCATATGCAATACAAGAATGTTCGCCCCATGTTGTCGGTGAAGCGATACCCTACATATTCAGTAAAATTGCTCACCTCGAACATATCTTGAATTCGATTCCGATCAACTCAGCACAATCTTCTTCGGCGGAAAATAAGCCACCCTCTCTCCCTGCCTTTTTCGCGCGCTATCAAGAGCGAATAGATGAGGCTCTTCGTGCAGAACTCGTCGATCTCCAGCCTGCCATCTACGACATCCACCGTTACTACATGGGTTGGCAAGAAATAGATGGCACTGATTCGAAGTCACTCGGCGGCAAGCGCATGCGCCCCACATTGGCAATGTTGGCAGCTGATTCAGTAGGTGGCGATCTCGAGCGCGCAGACCCAATAGCCGTCGCGCTCGAGTATGTTCACAATTTTTCACTTATACACGACGATCTCGAAGACATGGATCGTGTACGCCACCATCGACCAACAGTGTGGGCGATTTGGGGCGAGTCTGCAGCAATCATTTCAGGTAACGCCATGCTGAAAATCGCAGATACGGCAGCATGGAAGTTACGAGCTGCCGGTGTGGACGATTCGGTCGCTCTTGAGGCCGAAGCGGAACTAACGGGCCATTATCTTAAAATGATGGAAGGCCAGTACCTCGATATCTCGTTCGAAACAGAAGAATCAGTCAGCGTCGAACAGTACCTAGATATGATCGAACGCAAGACAGGGGCACTTATCGAAGCATCTATCTATCTCGGTAGTCTTGTCGCACCCCGATTGGGGCCAGACCGAGTAAAAGCGACCGCTCTCAAAGCTATAGGTTACGATCTTGGGCGCATTTTTCAGATTAGAGATGACGTACTGGGTGTTTGGGGCGGAGAAGAGACAGGAAAGCCAGTGGGGGCAGATATTCGGCGAAAGAAGAAAGCACTACCGGCGGTCCACGCTCTTAGCGCATCAACCGGTGCTACAGCGGAGCGGTTAAAGCAAATATTCCGTACCAAAGATGATCTTCAAGAAGAAGATGTAAACGTCGTGCTTGGAGAAATGGATAACCTGGGCACGTATGACTACTGCCAATCGATGGCAGAAAGTCGCTGGACCGACTGTAAGCGAATGATAGAGTCGCTTGATCTTTCCGGTTCCACTGCCGAAGACTTCACTGAACTAGGAGAATTCCTGCTCGTACGCGAATCCTGAGCTAGGGCGATTCGTCTCAAGAAAACACCTAGCGATGCGACCTGAATTTCCCTAACAAATCTCGACCGACCACCAATTATCTAGCCGAATTCAATAACCTAAATGATCGTCGCAATCGGATCACTACAACGTGAGGCAACTGGAATCATCAGTTCCAGTGATTACACGCCAGTCGAAGCCCCGGAAGATTTCGCTGCATACAAGCCGGAATCATCCGGTTCAAATCAATTCCCGGTGATAGTCCTGAGCGGATCCGGCCCTGAACGAGCTGCGCGGGCCACCCAGTGGGCGATAGGTGAATTTCAACCAGAAGCGATAATTTCGTTCGGATTTTGCGGAGCAACAAAAGACCATGCCCGATCTGGCGACATCGTGATCGCAGCACGAGTTCTAAATCTTCCAGGCACCCCCTTTGAATGGTCGTTCGTCGACGACACCAACTCATTGGGACCAGACCGAACCATGCTCCTCACTGCCAGAACTGCAGCTGAAATGTCAGGTTTGGACTTCCATCACGGTACGATCGTCACAGTCAGTAGAGTCCCGACGACACCCGGCGCAAAACGATGGCTTGGAGAGGCTATCAACGCCACAGCAGTTGACACTGAAGCGCATACCGTCGCAGCCACAGCCACAAAGGCAGGTGTCCCGTGGGGAGTTGTAGCAAGCGTGCTTGATACTAGAGATTTTAATGTCCCCGCAATTATCGACAGACTTGGGTCGGGGCCAAATGAACGCGGGCTCACTGCCTACATCAAGCACCTGTCTAATTCGCCCCAAGATTTGCTTGACCTTATTCGATTAAGAAGAGCATCTACACGCGCCAGTGCTTCCATAACCACTTTCATGACCGCATTTATGGAAGCTCACACCGCACTAACCAGAGTCGAAGAACCATTGGACTCGCAATAGTAAAAAATAGAGCGAACGGACATTCAGTGACTCGAAGCGAAGAAAATTCACGATCTAAGACGTAATTGCGACTAAAACTAGACTGGGCAAGCCAGCAAAACGCTATACTAAATCGGTTGATTCAAAGTCGAGCGATGCGACCTGACACAGCAGCAAACGTGAGATTTCTCCATAAAATCGACAGATGCTTGTCGACATTTGTTGAAGTAACATGTTTGTAGCCGTAATTTAAGTCACCAGATCTCCGCAATGGTAATCGGAAATAGACGGCTTTAGAACGCGTGATCTGAGCGAGGCTGCTCACTAGCCACCTCGCTATTTTTTGCCCTAGGGGGGAAATAAGTTTGCATTCGGATAAGACACGTGCGATGTCGGCTGTTGAGGCCGGTCGAATTAGCGTGTTGAATGGCACATCTCCCGGCGGTTTAACTACCGGCACCGAATACAAGGTATTTAGCAAGATCGTCAAAGTCGAATCGACTGACGCTCCCGAGCTAATCGATTTCACGGATACCGTCCGACAACTTGTTTCCGAGTCCGGTGTCAAGAACGGTCAAGTATCAATCTTCAGCACTCACACCACGTTCTCTGTAATGATTAATGAGAACGAACCTTTGCTCTTGCAAGATATGGAACACTTTTTGGAACGATGTGCTCCAAAAGACGCATACTACGGCCACAACGATTTTGAACTTCGCACCGTCAGCATGCGCCCAAACGAATGCCCCAATGGTCACGCCCATTGCCAGCACATGATCCTCGGTACATCAGAAATTGTTCCGATCATTGACGGAACCCCCCTACTCGGGGAATTCCAACGTGTATTCCTCGTCGAACTGGACGAGCCAAAACCACGCCAGGTTGCCGTTCAGGTAATGGGCCTCTAGGTTTCAAATCGGCATCGAATTCGATGTCGAAAAAGGACCCATGATTCAGTCAGCTACATCGGCTGTTCGGCTTCCGGTTCCGCACATGGAAGTCGGATCCAACTCGCCCGATTACCTCGCTGCAACATTTAAAGCATGCGAGCAGCTTGCGAAAACCCACTACGAAAATTTCAGCATTGGCTCGCGCATGCTACCAAAGCGTCTTCGCAAACATTTCTACTCGATCTATGCCTTCTCACGAAGTGTAGATGATCTGGGCGACGAAGCCGAAGGTGATCGGATGACCCTCCTCGATCTGTGGGAACGAGAACTCGAACACTGTTACCCAATCGCCAATTCAAATACCCCTTCGCACCCCTACTTCGTCGCCCTCGCCGAAACAATTCAAACATTCGACATCCCGTCAGAGCCATTCAAGCGACTGATCGAAGCCAACCGACGCGACCAATCTATCATTCGACATAACACTTTCGACGATGTGCTTGAGTACTGCACCTACTCCGCAAATCCAGTTGGGCACTTAGTACTTTTCCTGAGTGGTATTAGAGATCCAAAGTTGCATGAATTAGCTAACAAAACCTGCACAGGATTACAACTTGCGAATTTTTGGCAAGACGTGAGCGTCGATATCGAACTCGATCGCATCTACATTCCGATTGAAGACCTCGAACGGTTCGGCGTTTCCGAAGCGCAAATCACTAACCGCAAACACGATAAAAATTTCGAATCGCTAATGAAGTTCGAGGTAGCGCGCGCGCGTCAGATGTTCATCGAGGGCTACTCGTTGGCAAATTCTCTCGGCAACGAGATAAAATTCGATTTCGCTCTATTCGTTCATGGCGGTCTGGAAATTCTGAAATCGATCGAACGCCAAAATTACGATGTGGTCACATCTCGACCCACAATCTCGAAATTAGGTAAAGCTCGCATCTTCGCCTCGACTTGGTTCCGTTCAAAGCTTGGAATCAACCTTGTTGCGAAGAGTGCTTTCAAGTCGCAATCAAGGCATACTGCCTAGAATGCAAGCGATGCCAGCAGTCACTAACCAACGAATCGCTGATGCCTACGAAGCTGTAGCAGCATCGACCAAAGCTTCTTCATCTAACTTCTACTACGCGTTCATCACGCTTCCGCACGAAAAGCGCGACGCCGTCTACGCTGGGTACTCTTTCTGCCGACTAGCCGATGACATCGTAGACGATGGCAATTACGGTGACCGCACCGGTGAAGCTCTCGACTCTCTCCAAATGCATCTCGCAGCTGCATACGCAGGCGACTACTCGGACAACGGCGACACCATATCCATTAGCGAAGCAACATCGGACCTGTGGCTAGCTCTTGGTGACACTCTTCACAAGTACCCGATAGACCAACAACACCTTCTGGACGTGGTAGAAGGTTGCCGGATGGACATCAACGGCACGAAGTACGAAACTTGGGCAGATCTGGTTGAATACTGCAAGCGTGTCGCCAGTGCTACTGGCCTCGCTCTGATTGAAGTATTCGGATACGAAGACGAACGAGCCGTCGAATACGCTGTCGATCTCGGCATAGCATTGCAGTTGACTAATATATTGAGGGACATCACCGAAGATCTCGAAATCGGCAGGGTCTATCTACCCTCAGAAGAGCTAATGGAGTTCGGAGTAACAATCGAGGATCTTCGTGAAAAGCGAGTCACTCCTGAATACATACGATTCATGAAATTCCAGGTCGCACGTGCACGAAAGTATCTCAAATCCGGCGTTCGACTGTTCCCTTTACTCGATAAAAAATCGCGCCAATGTCCTGAGACCATGATCAAGGTCTATGAAATTCTTCTCGATCGGATAGAGAAGAATAACTACGACACACTAAACCACCGTGCCAGCCTTACCAAGTTACAGAAATTCAAATTGCTTTCGGTTATATGGCTCCGCAGGCGTGGAATCAGGTTCGTTTAATCTATGCCAACTCGAACCGTAGTCATCATTGGCGGCGGTATAGCCGGGCTCGCCACGGCCGTGCGCCTTATCCAGAACGGCATACAGCCCATCGTTCTCGAAAAACGACCCTTCTTAGGCGGTCGAGCATACTCGTTCACTGATAGCGATACAGGCATGGAAATCGACAATGGGCAGCACGTTTTCATCGGTGCCTGTAATCAGTTCCAAGACTACATCGCCGATATCGGAGCGTCCGATCAAATTCGGTTAGAAGAGCGAATCGGATTTCCGGTTCTCAAACACGGAACAACTCGTTGGATCAAAGCTAGAAAACTCCCCGGTGCGCTTGCCAATCTTTCAGCACTTTTCGGATACACCCATGTTGGGCGCGTTGGACAACTCAGAATTCTCTGGGGACTACTGAGAATAAAACTGACTCGACTCGGCGCCAACTCGACTCATGATCTAATCACATTTGACGATTGGCTACGGGATCACGGACAGAACGATGAGACCCTTCGTAACTTTTGGAACCTCATAATCCTCCCGACCCTCAACGACAACATCACTGGGGTCAGCGCGCTCACCGGCATCGAATTGATCAAAGTGGCTTTGCTCAGTGGGCGCAAAAATCCTGGAATGGGCATTCCTCTTACTGGATTATCGACTCTTCTTGGCTCAAATGCTCGAGATTTCATTGAATCCCACGGTGGTGAAATTAGAACAGGGGTCGATGTCCATTCGCTCGAAATTTCCGACGGCAGGATCACGGGCGTACGCACCACCAGCGATGAGTTAGTCGAGGGCGAAGCTATCGTGTCGGCGGTTCCAGCTGCGGCCATGATCCCATTAATTCCCGGTGGTTCTAAAGGGCAGGATGATTTCTTCACCCCCGCCGAGTCAATTCGCACAGCCCCGATAGTTGCGATTCACATCTGGTACAACCGCCCCGTCGTGAGTGAAAAAATCGTCGTCGTCCTCGATTCCCCACTCCAATGGGTATTCAATGAGACTGATCTCAAATCGAGAACCGAACCCGGCCAACACATCGTCATTTCCTTGAGTGGTGCGTGGGAATGGCAAGATCGATCAAAGCAAGAATTGCGTGAGATTTTCACTGCTGAAATGGCAAAAACTTTCCCTGCCGCCCGCACAGCGATAATTGAAAAATTCACCATTGTGAAAATGCTCGAAGCGACATTCCGAGTTACACCTGGATCACGGAGACAGCGACTTGCACAGCGAACACCGCTTCCCGGTTTCTATCTAGCTGGCGACTGGACCGATACCGGCTGGCCATCAACTATGGAATCAGCGGTCAGAAGCGGAAATCTCGCCGCTGAATACATCGCCGAAGATATCGGTACTGGCGATCAATTTACCCTCACCCAATCTGAGCAAGGCACATAACGTGACTGCCGGAACACGACCAGACCTCTACATGGCGATCGACTTCGGAACCAGCCATCTCACAATCGCTATTGGTGGTGCGGTTCGTGCTCCGCTGTCGTCAATCAAAGTTCCAATCGAATTCTTCAAGCCCGAAGATGCCCCACCTTCGGCCCTTGAATTCGATCCAAAAAAAACTTTGAAACTTGTAATTTTGACCGCTCAACAGGCGATCGGTTCAGCAAACATCACACCCACCGAAATATCCGGAATCGGTGTCACGTCACAACGACAAGGAATCGTACTACTCAATCTCGAAGGCAGTCCAATCTATGGAGGCCCAAACCGAGATATGAGGGCAAGTGCCGAGGGCGTAGAAATCGACGCGAATACTCTAGTTGATTTATGGGAACTAACCGGACACGGACCCGGAGTGCGAACCGGGTGGGCACGCCTCAAATGGTTCGCCACGAACAAGCCAGAAATATATGATCGAACGCGAACGCTGTGCAGCATTGCCGACTGGCTAATACTTGAATTAACCGGCGAACTGTTGATGGAAGAGACTCTCGCCGTCGAAGCTGGTCTCGGATTAGTCGCCACTGGCAATCCAGCGAACTCATTGGGTCAAGCATTTAATCTTGGGGATATTCAACTTCCATCAACCTGCTCACCAGGAACAGTTGTCGGGAAGCTAAAGAAAAAAATCGCCGATCCGCTAGGACTTTCAAACAACACACCCGTAGTAGCGTGTGGACCAGATGCCCAATCCGGGCTCGTAGGTCTCGGTGCTCAGTTACCCAATGCGATCGGCATCGTTTCAGGTTGGAGCACAACCTGCCAACGAATAACAGAGCGTCCAGTATTCGACAACACACGAGCGATGTGGACGGGTCGACACGTATTCGATAATCGCTGGGTGCTTGATGGCAACGCTGGCGATACCGGTGCCACATACCAATGGCTACTATCCCTTCTGTACGGATCGCTCGACAATACCGAAGTCATGAAGGCGATTGATGAACCGATTGAAAATATCGAGCCCGGCTCAAACAACGTCACAGCATTTCTCGGACCGTCTCTCGTGCACACCGCGAACGTCATAGAACGCACCGGCGGACTCCTTTTCCCGATACCTATCTCCTTAGACCCACCGGATCGATTTGATATCGCACGATCGGCACTCGACAGTTTTGCCTTCGCGATTCGATACAACATAGAACGGCTCAACAGCTTCAGAGGACCAGCACTCAACATAGCGGTGGGTGGCGGAATGATCAAAACCGAAGCATTCCGCAACATTCTCGTGAACGTTCTAGGCTGCGAAATCGGAATCGTCCATTCTGGTGAAACGACAGTGCTCGGGACACTGTCACAAGTCGCAGCCAGTGTTGGTAAATCTACGTCTCTCGCCGAATATACGGCTATCCGAGCAACAGAACTGACCAAATACGAACCTAATCCAACCTATTCGGCAATCTACGAAGGTCTCTATTCTGAGTGGCGACAAAAAGAACGACTGCTCGACAATCTGGAGCTCTAACGATCAAGATGAAACTAACAACATGAACTGGGTTCAAGAACGCAAAAATCTACTCGAAACCATGCTCCGACTTGATCGACTCGGTATGGTTTCTGGCTCAAGTGGTAATGCATCGGTCAAACTGCCAGCCGAAAACGACAAACCGCAGCTTTATCTCATTTCCCCGGCAGGCATTTCGTACGACCAGATAACTGCTGACCAAATGGTTGCCATCAATCACGATCTTGAATCCGTCGAAAGCACCAAACAGGCGCCCTCATCCGAATCACTCCTGCACATCGCTGTTTACGATGAAAGACCTGATGTCGCTGCAATAATCCACACCCACTCCGTATACGCCAGTGTTCAGGCGGTAAAAGCGGAAGCGATTCCGCCAATAATCGACGAAATGGTTGTCTACATCGGTGGTCAAATCGAAGTGTCCGAGTACGGATTTCCGGGCACCAAGGAACTTGCCCATAACTCAGTTATGGCTCTTGGAGATAGGCGTGCTGCCATTATTCGCAATCACGGCATGTTCGCTGTAGCCGACACGATAAAAGAGGCACTCAGAGTCGCTGAACTCGTCGAACGAGTAGCCAAAATCTACGTACATGCGAAAATATCTGGCACTGTCATTACAGTCCCCGACCATGCCGTCAAAGCAGAACGGACGATGTATCTTAAACGTTCAGGCCTTCACGGCAATTAACACTTTACATACGAAGCCTTTAGGAGAATCAATATGCCTCTAGTGCCTGCATTCATCCTGCGACGCTTGTACGTAAAGACAAGCTTAAAAAACACACGAGAGGGTTGGTGCTTCACTCTTCGTAACTCGTTGGGGTCCGGGTACGCGGTCGGACTCGTTCCACTAAAGCTCGACGAAATCGAAGAAATTTCCATGGACCAAACATGGTTTGAAAGTGATGGAGTCGCAGTCACATTCAACGAAGTAACTGAGAACAATACATTTGGCCTAAAAATGAACAAAGATATCGTTATCAACGTGACTGGAACTCAGCTTCAATCGGGTGAGCACAACATCTATTTTGGCTGCATCGTTCCTGGCATCGGGCATATAGGGTTCGACTTTACTGACGCGGTCGATGAGTTCAAACAATGACTATTTGTCCTAGAACAGCAGATATGCTGTTTTATTGCGATTTTTGAGTGGCAGACCACACACATACACGCAAGATGAAATCCTCACACTGTTGCGTAATTCGATCAGGTACAGATACACCGCCCCCTGAGATACACTTTTACTAGAGAATCCACAATCGCCTTCCTCACCACCCAATCGAGGAATGTCCGGCCCATAGAACAGCGAAAACTATGCCTTTCGACGAATTTGACCCGATAGATCGCCTGATCATGAACACGATTCAAGCAGCTTTCCCACTGGTTGCAGAACCGTATAAGGCAATAGCCGAAACTGTCGGGACGTCTGAACAAGACGTGATTAATCGGATCAGTATCCTTCGACGGAAAAACGTCGTCAGACAGATCGGAGCAATTTTCGATACACGGAAGCTTAAATACCAGTCGATGCTGGTGGCAATGCGCTTTCCAGAAGACAAACTCGATCAGGCAGCTCAGTTCCTTAATCGTCACCCTGGAATTAGCCACAACTACGAACGCGACGGTTATTTCAACCTTTGGTTTACCATCGCCGTTCCGCCCGACCGCTCGCTAGAGGGCGAAGTTGAAATGCTGGGTAATCTCACAGGTGCCGAATCTACTCGCCTCCTCCCAACGATCAAATTTTTCAAAATCGGTGTGAATTTTGACATGATCAACGGTAAGTCCAATGCTACCGAAGGCTATCGACCCGATGATCAAGGAACCACGAGCACAACGGCAGCAGATGTCACCCAAGACATCATCGACTACGTGAAAGTCATGCAGGAAGATCTTGCCGCTGTACCGCGACCGTTCGATTCGTTGGCCGAGCAACTTGGCATGACCATCGATGAAATGTTTGCAAAGGCCGATGAGTTGGTAGAAAAGAAACTAATGCGCCGCTACAGCGCAGTACTGCACCACCGGCGCGCGGGCTTCTCATCGAACGCCATGATCGTCTGGAAAGTTCCAGAAGAACGTTCCGAGGAAATCGGAATCATCATGGCGCAGCACCCAGCGGTAACTCACTGCTACCAACGACCAACCTACGAAGACTGGCCTTACTCACACTTCACGATGGTCCACGGAACATCCGCAGAAGAATGCGAACGATTTGGCAACGAAATCGCCGAATCGACTGGTATGGACGAGCGAGCACTTGTCTACAGCCTCCGAGAATACAAAAAGACCCGAGTGCGCTACTTCGTCGAAGATGAATTCGTCATAGAAGAACTCCAGCCAATCGGCTGATCCACCCTCGACAGAACCACCCGAAGCAACCCACCCCAACTGGAGACCACTGTGCCGCGTTATTACGGAATGTACCTCGATGTAAAGGATCGCCTTGGAATCGTCTTTGGCGGAGACGCTCACGAAGGTGAGCGTAAGGTGAACTACCTGCTCGAATGTGGCGCCAAGGTAAAACTGTTCAGCCCTGACGACGAAATCTCACCTGCCCTGCGAACGAAATCTGACGCTGGTGAAATCGAGTGGATAGACCGCAAGTACCAAGCTGGCGATCTCGCTGGATCTTGGGTCGTGATCGTTGCCGACACCTCGTCAATGGATACCAACGAAGCAATTTCAAAAGAAGCCACCGAGCGAAACATCCTACTCAATGTGATGGACGTCACTCCTCTCTGCACATGGATCGCACCATCGCTTATACAGCGTAACGACGTGACTGTCGCAGTATCGACTGCTGGATCAAGCCCTGCACTCGCTCGCCGATTACGTGAACGGATGAGCGACGAAAAGAACTGTCAGTGCCTTCGCTGGGCAGACATGGGACCATTACTTGCTGACGTGCGATTAGAACAGCGGGCACGTGAACTGAAGGTCACTCCAAACGAGTGGGCAGATTCGATAACTGATCAAATGCTTGAAATCTTCGAAAGTGGGAACGCTGACAAAGCACGGGCTATGCTGGTCGAAGCACTCGAAGCTCATGACGCAGCGAGCCAAGTCTAGAGCTTAGGCAAGGCGGTTTCGGAATCTACACCTATGAGCAGTACTGACGACAAAAAGACCGGTAGACCGGTCGCAATAAGTCATATCAAAGTCGGCACACGCGGTAGCGAGTTGGCGTTAACTCAAACCGGTCACGTCGTCGACGCACTCAAAGAAGCCAATTTTGGGGTCGAATTCGAAATCGTTGTAATCAAAACAACTGGCGACATCGATCAACGCCAAAATCTAGCTGCTTTGGGCGTGGGAGTTTTCGTGCGCGAATTGGAAGCTGCCCTACTCGACAAACGAGTCGACCTCGCCGTGCATAGTCTTAAAGATATGCCATCGTCTCTACCACCACAGTTCACGCTCGCGGCAGTACCGCTTCGAGAAGATCCTCGGGACGCCTTCATCAGCCGAAACGGTGAAACACTTGAAGAAATTCCTGCCGGATCACGTATCGCAACTGGAAGCGCACGTCGTCAGGCTCTCATAAAGAGTCTGAGACCTGATCTAATCGTCGAGTCACTGCGCGGAAATGTGCCAACACGTCTTGCCAAACTCGATGAAGCCGACGGACCTGATGCCGTGATACTCGCAGCAGCGGGATTGAACCGGCTCGGACTCGAAAACCGAATCACCCAACATCTTCCCTGTTCCAACTTCGTACCGGCTGTCGGGCAAGGCGCACTCGCTCTTGAAACGAGAATGGGTGACGCGCCGACCATCGCCCTCGCAGCAAAGTTGAATCACGAAGAGACTCATCTCGAAGTCAGTGCTGAACGAGCATTCCTTGATGAAATCGGGGGAGGCTGCTCAGCCTCGGTATCGGCCCACGCAAAAATCAGAGGCAAACGACTCGAATTTTCAGCATTTGCGTCGACACCTGATGGCGCCTCGATCATTCGTGAAAGTCTTGTCGACATGGCGGATAACGCTGAAGAAGTGGGAAGAAAAATCGGTCAACTATTTGTAGAACGTGGTGCACAACAGCTCGTAGCAGGGGACACTAAATAACTGATGCCAGAGATCACCAGCGATAAGAGCATCAGTGGCCCAATGGGGAAAGTAGTTCTGGTTGGAGCGGGACCAGGTGATCCCGGCCTAATCACCGTCAAAGGCCTCGACAGCCTGAGAACTGCTGACGCGGTGGTATTTGACCGACTCGCATCGCCAAAACTCTTGGCCGAGGCACGGTCTGACGCTGAACTCTACGACGCTGGTAAAGGCCGCGATGACCACCGAATGACGCAGACCGAAATCAATGAACTGCTCATTGAACTTGGCCGGCGTGGCCTAAACGTCTGCCGACTCAAAGGCGGTGACCCTTTTGTATTTGGCCGCGGTGGTGAAGAAGCCCTAGACCTCGCCGCAGCGGGTGTTCCTTGGGAAGTCGTCCCTGGTATTTCATCCACGATCGCTGCTCCCGCCTACGCAGGTATTCCGGTCACCCAGCGTGGAATGTCCACTTCGCTCACAATCGTTACTGGCAGCGAAGACCCTAACAAGCCAGACTCGACCATCAACTGGGATGCCTTAGCGGGGCTTTCGGGAACTCTCGTATTTGTGATGGGTTGGCAGGGGATGAATGACATTGTCGCAGCACTGACTACAAGAGGAGTTCCCGGCGAACGCCCTGCCGCTCTAATTCAATGGGGTACTACTAGCAAACAACGAGTAGTCACTGGCCCCGTCAGTGAAATCGTCGCACGTGGCGTCGAAGCTGGCATCGGTGCACCAGTTGCTCTTGTTATAGGTGCTGTCGCCGGGCTTCGTGACGCTATGGCATGGTTCGACACCCGGCCGCTATTCGGGAAGCGAGTGCTTGTTACCAGAGCACGATCTCAAGCCAGCACTCTTGTAAAACAACTTGAAGATTTAGGCGCAGATGTACTTGAATACCCAACCATCGAGATAATTCCTGTACGAGATCCAGAACCGCTTGATGAGGCACTGAGAAATATTTCCAAGTACGACTGGATGATGTTCACCAGTTCGAATGCAGTTCGTGGAGTGGCTGATCGAATGCGGGCAGTCGGCATAGATTCCCGTGCTCTCGCTCATCTAAAATTCGGCGTAAACGGCCCTTCCACTGCAAAAGCATTGGCTGAAATCGGCATCAATGCCGACGCTGTACCCGATCAATACCTTGCAAGTGCGATGGTTGAACTGCTCAAGAACGATGGCATCACACCAAAGAATGTTCTCTTCCCACGCTCGGAAATCGGTCGAGAAACCCTCGCCAACGGCCTACGTGAACTCGGATCCAACGTCGACGAAGTAGTAGCGTACTCGACTGAAACACCTAATAGCACTGGTGATCTCGCGCGAAAAGCCTACGAAGAAGGCATCGATTTCACAACATTCACAAGTTCCTCGACTGTAAGAAATCTGGTCGACCTACTCGGTGGCAGTCCCGATCTTATCAACACAAGCAAGACTGTAATAATTGGTCCAATCACGGCAGAAACCGCAAAAGAACTCAACGTGAACATCGACTTCGAGGCAGATGAGCAATCGATCGCTGGAATCGTCAAAGCTTTGACCAACCACGTTGTTGCCTCTACGAAACAGGGATAATAGTCACATGAATAGCGACCAGTACCCTCACCTCAGACGACTTCGTCGTAACGCCACATTACGCGACATGCTCGATGAAAACCGACTCTCGGCCTCTGAGTTCATCTACCCACTGTTCGTCGTAAATGGCTCAGGCGTACGAACCCCAATTGAGCCAATGCCGGGCATCGATCAAATGTCGGTAGACGTGGCGGTCGAGGAAACCCTTAGAGCGGCGGAAGCTGGAGTGAAATCCGTCCTATTGTTCGGCATCCCTGATAACAAAGATTCCACAGGGTCTGGTGCCAGTTCACCCGACGAAGCAGTCCAACAAGCTGTCATTGCAATTAAAAAAGCGTCTTCTGAAACCTATGTAATTACTGATGTCTGCCTCTGCGAGTACACCGATCACGGCCACTGCGGAATCGTCAACGGAAGCGATGTCGACAATGATGCCACTCTCCCGCTTCTTGCCAAGGCAGCCATTTCTCACGCCCAGGCGGGCGCTGACATGGTTGCACCGTCAGCAATGATGGATGGCCAAGTAGCTGCAATTCGATCTGGCCTCAACGACTCCGGATTGTCCGACGTTCCTATTATGGGTTACTCGGCAAAATACGCCTCGGCCTTCTATGGACCGTTCAGAATCGCCGCCCAATCCGCACCGCAATTTGGTGATCGGCGCGCCTACCAGATGGCACCAAGCCAAGGTCGAGAGGCGATGCGCGAAATCGAGGCCGACCTCGAAGAAGGTGCCGACATCATCATGGTGAAACCTGCCCTCGCGTACCTAGACGTGATTAAAGAAGCTTCCATGCGGTTCGACACACCTCTTGCTGCCTACAATGTCAGCGGTGAATATTCAATGATCGCTGCGGCAGGTCAAGCAGGTTGGATCGACCGTGAACGCGCTATGATGGAGGTTCTCACTTCCATCAAACGCGCCGGGGCTAATCTCATCATCACGTACAGCGCAATCGAAGCGGCAAAAATACTCTCCAAGGGATAATTGCGGTCGACTTCACAAATAGCAGAAGTGCGAACAACTATGTGCTTCCGATTTTCATTTAGCTACCTAACGAATCCGCCCTCTAAAACTTGATCTTTTCACTAATCCGAACTGTCTAGCGTCAGTCGATGCTGCGCGATTATCACCCAACACCACATACTCGTCGTCACTCGGCCACCATTCGAAATTATCTGTGGCGACTTCCGGACAGCAAGCAAACGGATCAACAATCGGTTGATCGTTCACGAATAGCTCTCCTGCCCTCAACGCAACTTCTTCACCCGGCAATCCAACGATTCGCTTCACAATCCAGTGTCCAGTGATTCGCGGATTCTCGAGTCGTACCACATCGAACCGGACAGGAACTCGACGACGAAATCCAGAGCGCAAAGAAATCACCCACGAACCTTCACCAATCGCAGGTTCCATACTTCGACCGTTAATTTTCACAAATTGTGCAGACCCAAGCTCAATTAGCGTGTTAATTATAGAATTCAACTGAGAATCGTGTTTCTACGTGTTAGATTTGTCGGGCTAATCAACAGCGGAAGGTTTGGCACATCTAATGGCGGCCTGTATTTTTCCGCCAGAGTCGCGCACTTAATTGTGTCATTTTCGAGGAGAAAACTCATGTTTCAAACAATTTCTAGAATCGCCGATAGGGTACTTCCCGTCGGAATTGCCGATGCTCATTGTGACATCCCCTGTGGGATTTACGACCCACGCGATGCCATTCAGGCAGCGCAAACTGTTATCCGTATGACCGAACTCATCCAAGGTTTGGGCACACCGTCTACTGTCGAACAACACAACTCATTCGCTCGGTACGTTGCAGTCAAAGAAGAGCACGCAACCAAAGCCAAAAACGACATTTTGATTATCTGGACTGACTACTTCAAGCCAGAGCACCTTGCTGCACACCCTGAACTTCACACTAAAGTATGGGAAGCTTGCAAACTCGGATCACAGGTCAAGCAGCACGCCGACATGGACGCTGCAGTCGCCTTCAAGGCAGCCCTCGAGCAGATCGGTGAAGCCTTCGCAGAAACCAAGAAGTAACCGCTTCTTCGAACGTATCGAAAAGGCTCAAGCAAATTGCTTGAGCCTTTTCTTATTGCGCCTTAAATCAAAACCATCAAAATCTATATCCCAGGGTTAATTCCCGGTTGTCGAAAGCTTCTGACCGTCCATCAGTGGAGTGCAGAAATCGACCAGCGCATCACGTACAGCCACGGCACGATCAAACCGTGCCTTCAGAGGTGGTCCCGGAAATCTGCACAGTGGGATAAGTGGAATCGCTGCCTGAGTGAGGCA
>JABMNN010000105.1 GCA_013204545.1 Chloroflexota bacterium
GGGTGGAAATGGAGGCGCTCACCGCAGCGAGTGTAGCTGCGTTGACCGTTTACGATATGTGCAAAGCTGTCGATCGTGGAATCCGCATCGATAATCTCAGACTGCTCAGCAAGAGCGGCGGCAAGAGCGGCGATTTCACGGCCGAGTAAGCTCAGGCTCGGTGTGTCTGTGATTCTGCGAGAGTACCTGGTGGACTTTCACCGTTCAAGAAATTTCACAAGACTTACTGCACTTACTACTCTGACAACCAGAATTATTCGTTGACCGGCGATTAGCCCGTGGCTACCATGAATGATTGCAATTTGCGATTTGCTTCGCAGATTGAATTGGATGTCATGGCGATGTAGCTCAGCCGGTTAGAGCGCGCGCTTCATAAGCGCGAGGTCGTAGGTTCAAGTCCCACCATCGCTACCATCTATGTTCATGAACTTCATGCCTGGGCTTCGTTCAATGTAGAAAATCCTGACTTCTGCTACATGAAAAAGAACGGTGTCAGGTTGTTCGTTTGCGGCCGTGAAAAGTCGCCAACGAAAGATACAATTGCATATTCGGGCGATTAGCTCAGTTGGTTAGAGCGCTTGCTTCACACGTAAGAGGTCGGAGGTTCGAGTCCCCCATCGCCCACCATCAGTGCTAGTCAGTCAAAATAGTTTGGCTTGCCTGAAAATCTCTGTGCCGGGGTGGCGAAATGGCAGACGCGCTACGTTCAGGGCGTAGTGCCCGCAAGGGCGTGCGAGTTCGACTCTCGCCCTCGGCACCACTTATTTGTGAGTTGAAGTAATATTCAACGTGTGGTTTTCCACATTTGTGCGCTTGTAGCTCAGCTGGATAGAGCGCAGCCCTGCGAAGGCTGAGGTCGTGGGTTCAAATCCCGCCAAGCGCGCCATATTCTCACGCGGCGCTCCGACTCGTTTGGGGCACCGTTAGTTTTATGGGATGCCCGAGGCACCATCAGACGATATGACTGTTCGTTTTGAGTTTGCGCCGTGTAGAATCGACGCTTGTGATAAGAAATGGTCATATTTCGACAGTTGAAGAAACTGGATTATGAGGAGTCCTGCAAGGGACATTTGAAACCGCTTGAATGTTGCTAACGCATCAGACCGCGTACAGATGGTTCATTTTCCGGTATGTTTGGGCGATTAGCTCAGTTGGTTAGAGCACCTGCCTTACAAGCAGGGGGTCGGAGGTTCGAGTCCTCCATCGCCCACCAAACTTCTTCAGTTGCTCGACGGATCGGCCTAAACAAACCATTTACTGGCCGGGCTTGTCAGACCTGAATTCAGGTTACTTACGGCAGGCTGGGGAGATGTCAGTGACTCTTACTTCTGATTCAAAAACGCTTGCTAATTCGCTTATCGAAAACGTCAGCAAAGTCATTGTTGGTAAAAGCGAAACCGTAGAGTTGGTGCTAGTTGCGCTGATAAGTAACGGGCACGTACTGATCGAAGATGTACCAGGCGTTGGTAAAACAATGCTGGTCAGAGCGATCGCTACATCAACAGGCTGCGACTACCGCAGAATGCAGTTCACTCCCGATTTGCTCCCGAGCGATATTACAGGTGCTTCGGTATACAACCAGAAGACAGGTAATTTCGAATTCCGCCCCGGTCCCATAATGGCGCAAATTGTTCTCGCTGATGAGATCAATCGAGCGACTCCAAAAACTCAGTCAGCATTACTCGAAGCGATGGGCGAGCAGCAAGTTACTGTTGAAGGTACCACCCGCGTGTTGCCGAGTCCATTCATGGTTCTGGCGACGCAGAATCCGATCGAGTACGAAGGTACTTTCCCCCTACCAGAGGCACAGCTCGATAGATTTTTCATGCGGGTATCTCTTGGATATCCAAATGCTGAACAAGAAGTGGCGATTTTGGATCGGCATGAGCATGTCGACCCGATCAACGAACTCAAGCCTGTATGCACACCAGAAGATCTCGTTAAATTGCAGCAGGAAGGCGATGGCATATTTATTGATGCGCTTGTGAAGCAGTACATCGTTGAGCTGGCTAATGCCACTCGAATGCACCCTGAGGCGGCCCTTGGCGTTTCTCCACGTGCGTCTATCAATCTAATGAAGGGCGGCAAGGCATATGCCCTTCTTCAGAAGCGGGACTATGTTGTGCCCGACGATATCAAGGCGGTCGCTACTGCGACCCTAGCTCACCGCGTGTTACTGACGCCTTCAGCAAGAATGCGTGAGGTTACGCAGGAGACGGTGATTTACGATGTGCTGAACCAGGTTTCGGTACCCGGCGCCAGCGTTCGAAGAATTTAGTTAACCACCTCATCACTCCAGTATGCATCTCTAACACTTTTGTACGCGGAGGCTGTCTCGGGGCATATGATCCGTTCATTTAGGTCAATACAGAATCAAAACACTGCGTCATCTGATGTTCGTTCCGGGCGTCGACGTAGAACTGCGGGGCGTCGTCTAAAGAAGAATCCGATTTTCTACGGGATTCTCGTCGTGATGCTGATCGAATTTTTAACTGGCATGGCCACCGGGTTCGATCTATCGGTGCGACTCTATTACTCGCTTGGCATTTTGCTTCTGGCGGGTTGGCTATGGGCTAAGAGCAGTTCTGCGCAGATGACCGCGGAAGTGGAGCGGCCAAAAGGCCCATACACGGTTGGTGATTCGATTTCGGAAACTGTGATTATTCGAAATCGTGGCGGCACGCCAAAGGCGTGGGTCGAAGTCGAAGATCGGACAGACCTACCAGGAGTGCAATTCAAGCAAGTCGCAAGTCTGGGTCTGATGGTGGCTTTCGATCGTCTCGTGATGTCGGGAACAGTTAGCAGACGAGGTGAATATACCGTCGGTCCACTCGTTGCTCGTACCTCCGACCCATTCAGCTTGTTTCCGCAAGAAGTGGTTTTCGGTGGGCAAGAAACGGTTCTGGTTTACCCTAAAATTGTCGATATACCCGATTTCGCCTCACCTTCGATTCATCTTGTCGGTGATAACTCGCGTCGGCAACGTGCACGTGTATTAAGCACAGATGTTGCCTCTGTGCGTGAGTACGAACCTGGAGATGCATTAGGCCGAATTCACTGGCTATCTACAGCCCGCATCGGTGAACTAATGGTCAAGCAGTTCGATCAAGGTTCTTCGAGCGATATGTGGGTGTTGTTTGATCAGCACATCGACTCTTTTGCGGCAATTGGCGACGATTCAACCGATGAAATTGGTGCGACAGTAGCCGCGTCTGTTATCGATAAATACAACCGCCGATTTTTACCGGTTGGTTACGCTGCCCATGGTAGTAAGTCCCTTGTGGCAGCTCCGGAGAGATCGGCGCACCAACGTGAGCAGGTCATGCGACATATCGCTTCGAGTAAACCTGTAGGAGAAGTCACGATTCTCGAAACTCTTAGCGATTTGGAGCGTGACCTCGGTCAAAATACTTCCATGGTCGTGATTACTTCCGCTAGTGATGGCCCATGGGTCGATGCACTGGGAGGGCTGGCTAGGCGCGGTGTGCGTGTGAGCGCCGTGTTGATAGATCGAGAGTCATTCGGTGGTGACTCGAATAGCGATTCGGTTGTTCACTTAACTGCATCTGGTATCTCTACGTACCCAATATCAAAAGGTGATTTGATCGCAAGTGCCTTACTGACGCGCTTGAGTGGCGATCAAGAAGGCCTCAGACAAGCCTCGGTTCGCGCACATTCGAGATTAGTCGAGCCAACGTCACCGAACACACCTACCGCAGCTCAAGAATCTCAGATTGGTGGAGAATGAGCACCGCCACAGACTTCCTAATACATATTCCGGGTCCACCAACTGCAGATGAGATGACGCGTTCAGTGGGGCGGTTCGATCCGCTGATCGACTTGTTCGCGCGGTTTATTCCGATCCATGATTGGATAAGCCTAGTGATATTGATCTGGATGATGGCCAATGTCGGATGGTCAGTTCAGCTCGCGGGATGGGGTGATCTTCCTACAATTATTCCAACTCTTATATTGGGAACGATCGCAGCGTTCGTCGTCTCAAAACTCAAATTCAGTTGGTATCTGATAGCCATATACGCACTCGGTATTGGCTTTTTTGTGGTGCTTTGGCAGGGAGCTGCGCAAGCCACCGGGTCGGATCCGATCACCCGCGCTGTAGATGGATTTTCTCGATTCTCATCATGGATCACTACGGCCCAGTCCGGTGGAATCAGCACCGACACCGTCCCGTTTGCCCTGATGTTCATGACTGCGTCGTGGATAGTCGGGTACGGAGTGACCACCCTTACATTTAGGTTACGGTCGCCGTGGTTACCGACAGTTCTGCTATCGCTCGTGATTCTTACAAACCTCAGTTATCGTCATGGGCTACATGAGCACACATTTTTCTTGTTTTTGGTTGGAGGAATAGTGCTGTTTGCCCACCTGACGACTGTACGTCGTATCGAAAGATGGAAGGAACAGGGCATTACGTACTCTCGTAACTTGGCATGGGCTACGGTGCAGGACGGACTGCTGTTCGCACTGCCGATCGTGTTACTGAGTGCACTTTTGCCGATCTGGGAGCCAAGATCGGCAAAAGGTTCACGATGCATGGGACATTTTCAGAGCACCGTTTTATGCCTTGCAAGAACCTGCGAATCGCTTGTTGGCAGGAGTAGATGGTGCCGGTAGCAGAGCTCTATTTTCAACCCCTTCGCAAACGATGGCATTTGGTGGTTCACTCACGCTCACAGATGAGCCGTTGATGTGGGTTCGGTCGAGATATGTTGTTCCTTACGCCGGGCGTGTGTATCAGCAATATAGCTCAGAAGGTTGGCTGACTGGTGCCAGCACTAAAGTAAAAGCTCCGCCCAGATCAGCCTTAACGCTGGCCCCTACCGAGCTTGAGCGTGAACGTGTCTCACAGGTTTATATTCCGCTGGTTGATATCAAGACAGTAGTTCCCGCTGGCGGTGTGTTTTCGGTCGATAGGGAATCAACCGTTCAAGTGCTCAACCCATTGCTGTGGCAGGTGCCACTTTTTGGATCTGTCGCCCAGATCAGCAGACTCCCAGCCGATCTTCGTGACCTGTCGTTTGCGATTAGGTTCGCATTGAATGATCTTGTCCCGGTCAGTACGTTCCAACCGACTCAACTGAATAATCAGAACTTAACCCATTCTGAGGTAGTAGAGGAGGTGCTGTTAGCGCTGCAGGCAGCGGATCTTACGGGTGAGGACCAGGTGCTAACTCGAACAGTTGTCGATGATTTAGGTGTAGAAGAAAAGTTCGAAACGATTGTAATTCCGCTGAGTAAAAACAGCCGATCAGTCGATTGGGGACAGTTAAAAGTAACTATTGGCACTGACAGTGAAACTGGGATGGCGAATCGGCTAAATTTTGAACGGAGTTCGCCAATCGAGCAGATAGGAGTAGAACTTTCCAGAGAGATTTCGAAAGATGAGACTTTTTCGATTCAAACATTTGTTTCGTTGGCTACGGACGATCAACTGAACGAAGCAGGGTTGGAATACCCGACATGGATTGGCGATAGATATCTTCAGTTACCTCCTTCATTGCCAGATGAAGTCGGGATTCTGGCGTCACAAATTATCAGAGATGCTGATGCGGTTACGCCGTTCGAAAAAACTGAAGCGGTAAAGGCATTCTTGAGAAATCAAGAGTATTCCCTGGAGATTATGGGGCCTGAATTTGGAGTTGATGGAATTTACTACTTCCTATTTCAAACTCAAGATGAGCCTTGTGCGAGCATTGATCCCAACTGTGATACATCCAAAATCAAAGGTTACAGTCAGTACTTTGGCTCATCGGCGGCAGTTCTGCTGCGGTCAGTCGGAGTGCCGGCAAGATTTGTAGCGGGTTGGGCATCGGGAGAATATGTGCCCAGCGCTGGGATGTTCCTTGTTCGTGACAAGGATCGCCACGGTTGGACTCAGGTTTACTTCCCTGAGTATGGATGGATTGACTACGAAGTTACGCCAGGAAGAGCATCGGTTGAGCGTGGTAACCTCTCTCCTTCGTTGACCGGGGGTGATCGTTTGACAGCTGGTGCGGTTAGCTCCTCGGAAGATGACCTTGATTTCTTGCTCGACATCGCTGATCTTGAGCGACTGGCTCGCGAAGCTCGTGCATTAGCGGGAGAGCTCCCTGTACGAGACGATACGCAATCTAATCAGGACGTATTCCCTTGGGAGCCTTTTGTCTGGGCGGGTGGAGTGGTTGCTGCGATTGGTGTTGCAATGTTTGTTTGGTGGTTTAGCCTGCGTGGACTAGACGCTTCAGCCAAGGCGTATGCACGGGTGGGGAGGATAGCGTTCTTGCTGGGGATGAAACGTCGTAACAATCAGACTGCATTGGAATTCGTATCTGATTTAGGTGATCAGACCGTCGCTGCCCGTGAGCATGCAATTTTTATAGCGATCGAATTCCAGCGGCAGGTCTATGCAGGGTTATCTAACAAGGCAGATGTTGACCATGAGCAATCGAAGAATCTCGACAAGGCGTGGCGTAGAGTAGCTCGTGCATTGATCATTTATCGAATCAGACAACTGAGTGGCATTGGCCCAGAGTTCGGAGAAGGGCGGCGCGTTAAGTGGTGAGATCTATCAGTATCGAAAATTTGACCTACGACGTATTTGATACCGCTATGGGCTGGGTGGCGATTGTGGGTGGCGATCATGGAATAGTTCGTGCAAGTCTCCCCGAGTATTCGCCAGAAGCGGCGCTTGATTTCGTCCAGCCAGAAATCAACTTCGCTGTTCATTCGCCCGAAGATCACGTTGACGCGCGAGTGCTGATTACAGCCTATTGCGCAGGTGAGCATGTCGATCTCGCCGACATCCAGATCGACACACGGAAGACGACTCCGTTCTTCAGAAAGGCATGGGAAGCTTGCAGGTCGATTCCCGCGGGTGAAACCCGTAGTTATGGCTGGCTTGCTGAGCAGGCTGGTAATTTGAAGGCTGCACGGGGTGCTGGTCAGGCTATGGCTCGCAATAAGTTAGCGCTCTTGGTGCCGTGTCATCGAGTAGTGAACTCGAACGGTGATTTGCATGGATTCGGTGGCGCGGGACTGTCACTGAAGGCACGACTGTTGGCTATGGAAGCGAACCTCTAGCTCGAAATATCATCGATCAAGTCGGAATAGATGTCGGCCGACCCTAGTTGTTTTTCATCATTCGCAATGTAGGAGTCGAGGAGCGATTGTGCTATTTCAATGTCTGACGCAAGCACCATAAGTCGAACGGGAAATACTGAGACGCCCATGAAACCCACGGCGTCACCGGGTTGAAGGTTACAGTCGATTCCTGCTGCTCGGACAAGTCCGCACCACACCTCAGCAATCATTTGATCAGGAGCTGTCGTGAGTACATCCCATTTCACAAATTCACTCCCATAATTCGGCCGATGGGGTTATTAATTTAACCTGAAGATACGTAGAGCGGTTGGACGATTGCTATACCACAGCTGATCGAACCGAACCGATTCCCAGTAGCTCATGTAAGCGTATCGTGAGCTGCGAACCAGACTGAACTTTGAATGGCATTTCAAGCCGGACAATTTTATCTCCGGTTTCGATCTCAAGGATTGCGGGATCAGTGCCCGAAAACTCGACAAATAGCCTCATGATATCTTCGAGGCGGTAACGATCGTCCGCAGCATCACCAGTTTCTTTTACGCGAACCAATACGGAACCAGTTTTGGCATCAGTGTGATTCATATCGGTCGGAGCTACGAATTCAGTTGTCAGTGGCGTTCCCTCATTGATTGGCTCAGTAATGTTCTGAACCGGGTTTTCGTAAGGCTGAGTCGGCATTTCGTTGATCTGGGCAGCAGTCTTTGAAGGCCGACCGGTGATGGGAATATGCTGCACAGGGTCATTCAATACCGGATGTGGTTCACTCGCCTCATTGAACCCTGTTCTGGCTTTCGAAGCCGGTTCGTTGTTCACACCGTCGACATGGGATACAGTTTGACCTTCTGCTTTGAGTTGATATTCGGTTGCTGTTTCAACTGAAAGTGAGACTCGCCCAAATCGTTCCCGTATTTCACCTGAAACCGAAACAAAATTCCCGTTCTCCCAAAAAGTCGGAGTTTGCTCAAGCACGTTTGGCCAGACGACCAATTCGATGTTTCCATCGAGCAAAGTGAGATTGAGAGATAAGAACTTGTCACCGCGTTTAGTGGTTAGTTCACGTACATCGTTGACCTGTCCAAGTGCTGCCCGTTTTTGACCTGACAATTCTGGTGTGATGTCTGAGGCGAAAACTATGATGTTGTCGGGCTGCATCCGCATTTCTCGTGTGAATGGGCTTTGAGTTAGCTCGACTCCGAGTAGGTCTCGCTCCCAGATCACGCGCTCTTGGTCGGTAGTGTCATCAGCACCCGAGATTTCAATCTCAATCATCGGTGCCGGAACCGATTCGCCAAGCATGTCGAACATCGAAGTTTGCCCCGACTCGCGTAGCTTGGTTTGGCGCTGGATTGTTGCGATGATTCGGTCGACAGACTCGAGGAGATTACCTCGTCCGCCGAACTCGTCGAAAGCTCCTACACGAATCAGGCTTTCGAGCGTTCGACGGTTTAGAGACTTTGAGTCAACTCTGCGGCAAATATCTTCGAGGTCTTTGAACCTCCCAGCCGCCTCGCGTATTTCGACAAGTGTGTCGATGGCCCCTACTCCGACGTTTTTAACTGCAGCCATTCCAAATCGAATAGCGTCATTGCCATCGGCATCTCGTTCGATCGTGAATCCGGATCTTGAATAGTTGATACTAGGCGGTTTTACTGCCAATTTGAGGCGAGTCGTCTCTCGAATGGCTTGACCCACTTTTTCTGGATTTCCAGATGCGGAGTTGAGTACTGCAGCCAAGTATTCAGTTGGATAGTTGGCTTTGAAATAAGCTGTCCAGTACGCGATGTAGGCGTAGGACACGGCGTGTGCCTTATTGAATCCGTACCCAGCGAACGGTTCCATAAGCTCGAAAACAGTGTCGGCCTGTTGTTCTGTATAACCCTTTGCGAGCGCACCTTTAGTGAACTTTTCGTGCTCAGCAGCCATTACTGATGCGTTCTTTTTACCCATCGCTTTGCGGAGAATATCGGCCTCGCCAAGCGTGTAGCCACCGAATGCCTGAGCGATCAGCATCACCTGATCTTGGTAGACCAAGACACCGTAGGTAGGTTCAAGAAGCTCACGAAGATCGTCGTGCGGATATGAAATTTCGGCTCGCCCATGCTTAGCCTCAATGAAAGTTCCGATATGTTCCATTGGGCCTGGTCGATAGAGCGCGATCATCGCTGCAAGGTCATTGATCGTAGTCGGCTTGAGCTGCTTAATGTTCTTCCGCATTCCCTCGGATTCGAGTTGGAATACACCGAACGTATCGCCTTCACCCAGAATGTCGAACGCTTTCGAATCGTCGATCGGAACGTCGTAGACGCCCATATGCTCGCCGGTGGTGTCGGCGATCAGCTTCACGCACTGGTCGAGAATCGAGAGGTTGGCGAGACCTAAGAAATCCATTTTAAGCAAACCTACGTCGGCGACGTGGTGCATCGAGTATTGGGTCGTCGGGCTCGAATCTTCCTTTCCACTCGTCGAGCGTTGCAACGGGACGTAGTCGGTAAGCGGCTTTTCAGAAATAACCACAGCGGCAGCGTGGGTACTTGCGTGACGTACGGAACCTTCGACACGAATTGCCATATCTATTAGCTCTCGTGCGTCAGGGTTACGGCTAATTTCCGCCCTCATTTCGGGCGATTCGTTGATGGCATCTTTCAACTTGATGTTGAGTGTGAGTGGAACCATCTTGGCGAGTTTGTCGCTTAGGTCGAGCGGTAAAGCGAGTGCTCTCGCCGTATCACGAATGGCGGCTTTTGCACCTAGCGTACCAAACGTGATGATCTGGGCTACGTGCTCACGACCGTAGTGATCGATACAGTACTTGATCACTTCTTCTCGACGATCATCGGCGAAGTCCATGTCAATATCAGGCATCTCTCGACGCTCAATGTTGAGGAATCGCTCGAAGAATAGGTCAGCCTCGACAGGGTCGATCTGTGTAACTTCTAGACAATAAAGTACTAGGCTTGCTGCAGCCGATCCACGTACGGCAGACAGAATGCCACGTTCGTTTACGAAATTGAATATGTCCCAACAAACGAGGAAGTAATCGGAGAATTTCGTCTCTTCGATAATCGCCAGCTCGTACTCAAGTCGTTTGAGTACTTCTTCACTCGGATTATCGAATCGCTTCTTGAGTCCTTCATCGCAAAGTTCCCTCAGATAATCCATAGATGGTCTGTTCTGGGGAGTTGAGTAGCGTGGGACAAAAGTTTGCCCAAATTCGATATCTAATTCACATGATTCAGCAATTTTGACTGTGTTAGCCAACGCTTCTGGCAGGTGAGACCACTCTGAGTACATTTCCGTGGCGCTACGGAGGTAGTACGAAGTGTCTTCCATGTGAAGACGTTTCGGATCCTTCACGTTCGAGTTTGTCTGAATACAGGTGAGAATATCCTGCGCTTCGGAATCTTCTCGCCTGACGTAATGCGAGTCATTGGTCACAACCATCGGCAGTCCCGTTTGGTTGCTGAGTTTTATGATCGACTCATTGATTTCTGCCTGCCTAGGCACGTGCTCGTGCATCATCATCTCAAGGTAGTAACGATCTTGAAATACGTTTCCGTACCACTCGAGAGTTTCTCTAGCGGCATCCATATCGCCGTTCTTGATGTACCGAGCGAGTTCGCCCGATGGGCAGCCGGAAAGAACAATTAGCCCTTCGGAGTATTTTTCGAGAATCTCTCGATCCATTCGAGGTCGGTAATAGAAACCCTCGATGTGTGAAGCTGTGACGAGCTTCAGGAGATTTTGATAACCAACCCTGTTCTGTGCCAGAATTGTTGTGTGGAATGGGGAGCGTTTTTGAGGGTTTCTCTCGTCACGTGGACCATCGGCTACGTAACCTTCGACCCCAATGATCGGCTTGATTCCTGCCTTCTTCGCCGATTGGTAAATACCTATCGCACCGTGAAGGTTGCCATGATCAGTCAGTGCAATGGCCAGCTGTCCGAGTTCCACGGCTCTGTTCACCATGTCATCCAACCTGCTGAACCCATCGAGCAGTGAATACTCGGAATGGTTGTGTAGGTGGACGAATTGGTCGGTCACAGGCAGATATTTCTCAAAAAACTAAGGTGAAAATGTGCGGTCAAGGGAGCATAGCGTTCCCTAAAGAATGAGTCGACACCGTAAATGCTTATACGCCTCCAAGATACCGCATTTCTGGTAAATCTTTGTCGGGGATGTCAGCGTGACAATTCGGGAACTTTGCCCAAAGAGAATGGAGTAGATTACCCATATCATTTGTTATCTATGAGAAGGAGTAATCTCTTGGTGAATGATAGAGTCCATCAGATCAATCTTTGTGACAAGTCACCATTTAGCGACACACAGAACTCGGCAGGCAACCGCAGGGGACAATATTGACTTCAAAACGTAGTGGTGGCGGCCAAAAGATACTCGTCGTTGATGACGAACATATGTCGGATCTGATGCGCTCTGTTTTGCGGCGCTTAGAGACAGACGGATTCAAGCCGATTGTCGTGACGCCTGAGGGGCCGCACATAACCGGTGATGATTATGAAGCCCAGACCCTGTTTGCGATGGAGACTGAGCGGCCTGCGGCGATCTTGCTCGATGTGAGGTTCGGCGAGTACGATTTGGATCGATTTAAGGGCTTATCTATCCTAAAAAAGATTATTGATAAAGATGGAAGCATGCCTGTCCTGATGTTCACTCAGTACAGCCAAGGACCGTACCGAGACACGGCAGTGAACGCGAGCCTGAGTGTTAGCGGTTCAGTCGACTTCATTGACAAGCTAGCCAGCCCAGAAGAAGTAGTACTCAGATTGCGACGCCTGATAGGCAACGCTCCCGAGACTATCAAAATAGGTTCATTGTTTGAACTGGATGCAGATAATGCAGCCGTCTACGTTATTGAGAACGGACGCCGCGAATTGATCCGTGAGATTCAGGGTATGAAGCTCGAAATACTGAATGAACTTGCTTCCGCCATGTATCGATCTGAAGGTGAATTGGTTCCATTCTCGCGTCTAGAGAGATTCTCCGATGGCGAGGATTCTAGAGCTTCGCTGAGGGTGAGGATACGAGAATTGAAAGTTTCGCTAGGCAGGGCTGTGGCGCGTGATTTCGGTCCCAATGAATTGATAATTAATGTGCGGAATCGCGGGTATAGATTGGTTAGCCCTCCAGATCAGCAGTAAGTGGGAGTGTGTTTGTGAAATTCAGGATCTGGGTTATTTGAACGATCAGTCGCTCAAAATATTGAAGTTTGCAGGCTTGACGGTCACAGTGGTCGGATTGCTGCTTTTTTTGCTTTCCCCACTAATTGGCGAACCGATTAGTGGCAACTTGGCTTGGTTTATTGAGCCGATAGCGTACATTGGCGCAGTCGTCTTTATGCTGGGTTCACTCGTAGTAATAGTCAGTTTTCAAGTGATTGAACGGCGAACCAAGGTGGTCAGTGGCGGTCGCACGTGGAGTCAGGTTACTCAGGACTATTTCGACACATTCGCACATGACATGGGTCGGCCGCTTAGGAGAATACTTGGTAAGCAGCGGGAAGCTAGAGCTGTACTCAACGAAACCGGTGAAGTAAGTCAGCACATGGTGACAGAGCTACTTGATGAGATCGAAAATCAAGCACCCAATTTCCGTTTAATGATCGAAAACGTCAGAGTGTTGGTCGACTTAGAGGACATCAATGCTGCTCCTGCTGTCGAACCGGTTGATCCTGCAGCGCTCGTCAGGAACGTTTCAGATCGATACACCCCTATCGCCCGTGAACGAGGGTTAGAGCTGGTGTGGTGGTGCGAACCGAGTGAGTTCGGATTAATCTACGGTGACGGATCAGCCCTCGATCATATGATCACTAACCTCGTCGATAATGCTGCCAAGTTTGCCAGTGGGCATGTCGAAATCAGGTTAACTAAAACTGCTTCGACTTTCATAGTAACGGTGTGGGATGACGGTGCCGGACTTGTAGAATCTCATGTGCCCCACATATTCGATCGAGGTTGGACACCAGAGCTTTCCGCTAGGGCTGAAAAACAGAGTTCTGGCTTGGGACTTTTTATAGCGAGCTCCTTGGCAGAACGGTGTGGAGGCCAATTGTTGGTCGAATCCCAATTATCTAATGACTCGTCTTCGGGTGAACATTTCACTACATTCACATTATCGTTGCCGCTTGATAATCGAACAGTTGCCAAATGATGCCGGTGATGCACATGATCAGGTCGACGAAGTGGTTCACCACGGTCAAGCCAGTGCTAGTGATCATGGGATTCGTGCTGATCACAGCGACAGGTTGTGTTGAGCCTCGAGCTCGATACACGCCTGTTCCACCGACTTCGACGGCAACTCCTCCAGCACCAACCGCAACTAGTATTCCGCCTTCGGTAACCCCGACACCGGTCAGCACAGCGACACCTGTAATGCCATCCCCCACTCCTGTTCCGACGGTAGCACCTACGGCAACTGCCACTCCGGTTGCTTCAACAGGGACCT
The DNA here is from genome assembly GCA_013204545.1 of Chloroflexota bacterium. GTDB lineage: Bacteria > Chloroflexota > Dehalococcoidia > Lucifugimonadales > Lucifugimonadaceae > Lucifugimonas. Next base: position 13,561 of record JABMNN010000105.1, read on the forward strand.
TCAATTTGGCGCTGAATTTCGAAGGCAGAGATGCCGAAGGGGTTGTTCGAAGTGACACTGTCTTATTACGTGGTATCACGTCAGCGGATGCGATCGTAAGCGTTAACGATGTGATCGTGGGTGTTCAATCCGACGGAACGTTCGAGCTGACGATTGTCTTAGATAACGGCCCAAATTGGGTAGATGTCGTGGCAAGTAATTTGGACGGTAGTACAGCCAGTTCATCCACCTCAATAATTTCCATTCCACCAGAGGGAACGCCGTGATCATTCGATTACTCAGGCGGGTAGGATCTTTCCCATACAAAAAAAGAAGTAACACATACGTAACCGCGCCGGCAGCAGTATTAGACAGTTGGAGGCAACATCAAGCCCCTCGCGTGAACCAAAGCATGTATACGTCATCTGAAAAATTGATTGCACAAATTGTTCGCCCGTCCGTGGTGTTCGTTTTCGCGCTTTTTGCACTACTGATCACCCTCGGTAGCGATGTAGCGAATGCTGAGGTCAGATCTGCCGATATCGAGGCAGTATCTGGTACCGCAGTAGAAGTTCGGCCACCGAGCGCAATCGTCGTTGCATCGAACTCTGGTTTGGTTACGCTCAATTTCGATTCTGAATCTGAATTGAGAATCGGATCAAACAAGGCGAGAGTTGACGAAGTCAGTGAGGGCGATCGCGTTGTTTCTACTGCAACACGAAATGCCGATAACGAACTTGTGGCATTGAGGACTCTTGTTCGAATTGCAAACTCACAGCCGGACACAAAGCACGTTGTTGGTGTTGTACGCAGTGCATCACCTGAACAATTGTCGATTCAAACTCGCAACGGTGACGTTGTTGATGTTTTGATTCCTGCTGGAATCGATGCACCATCTATCGGTGATGGAATCACGATGGTCGCTCGCCTAGATAAATCCAGTGGAATACTGACTGCTGTCGGATTCGAATTAACGAGCAAAACGGTTGAAAGAATCCAAAATGCGCAAGATAGTGCAGCTGATAAGGCGGAATCTACTCGATTGGCTGCGATCGCTGTCGAAGCTCGTAGCAAACATCTTTCAGCTTTGGATGACGCAGCCCGCGCCATTAAGCGTGTAATTGATTCTGGTCGGACCGATCCAATGGTGTTAGATCAGGCAAAAACTGAATTCGATGAAATACAACGTCGTTTTAAAGAACTGCAGGGCATTTATGAATCTGCAGCGCGTGCTCGCAGCGAGCCATTGCCATTGTTGCGAATTTCAGGTGGGCTTGCAAACGAGATTGGTTTCAGAACGTTCACAGTTGTTCCGCAAGGTGAGCAGGATGATGACCCGTTCTCGGTCGATTTCACGTACGACCCTGTAACTACTACAGTCGATCTTCCGGAAGACCTGTTGCGCCAGATATCCAATAGCGCCAAGAACCCTCAATTACTGAGCGATGTGAGACTTCTGATCGATCTAGGTAGCGAATTCGATGTGAAGTATTCGATTGTCGGTACTTTGCGTGCTGCGACGTCACTTAGGGTTCGTTCGCCTCGGCTCGTTGAAGAGCTTGAAGCGGTGCTAGCACACGAACTGCGTAGAGCTTTCAACGGGGCGATTACTTTTGTTGAAATAAATGCAACGCTCGCAGATGCCCAGGGCATCATCATCGCATCAAACGAAAAGCAAGATATTAAAGTGGCAGCAAAAGTTACCGATGAGACGGAAATCACGGTCAATGGTCAGTCATCCGGAATCCTAGCGCTGAGACCGGGTCAATCTGTCGACATTCAGTTTGAATCTTCAGAGGTAGGTGCGATATCAGATATCACGGGTTCCGATGTTACTTTGCGAGCAGTGGCAATTCGAGCGCGGACATCGGCCCCTGTCGAAGAAGATCACATCTCAGGCATTGTCGAATCGATTGATTTGAACGAACCTTCGATTACGATTCGGCCTAGCAATGGATCGCTCATTAGTCTTTCGGTTAGCGACGACGTACCGATTGTGAGAAATGGAACTGGCGCGTTTCTTGATCACGTGAGAGTTGGAGATCTCGTAATTGATGCCACTCGGACTGACGTGAGCTCAGATGAGTTGACACGACTAGTGGTCGTCGCTCGCTCGAACGTGAAATTCTCTGGAACCGTTACAGGCATAGGGCTTGAACCGGCTCGATTGCAGATCACTGGCGACAATGGCCAGTTGCTGAACATTCTCATCGCAGAAGAAACCTGGGTGATTCTGGACGGTCGTCGCGTAAGTATTGATGCTATTGCTACCGGGATGAACGTTCTAAACGGCGTGTACTCAGTTACAGGACTTGGTGGAGCGTTCTACAACGTAGCGACTATCGTGTCGATAGAGTCGCCTAAAGTGGTTCGTTCTAGTGGAATCATCACGGAGGTGAATGTTGTCGAGGGGAATCTTACGATCCTCTCCGGGAGGTCGGACGAGACACGGTTTATCAAATTACATATGCCCGACGAACCATTAGGTGAAAATCTACTGAAAGACGGGTTGCCGATTCGTTCGCTGTTGGACATAGAGCGCGGGGACCGTGCTGACATTGTTTTCTATGTTCTGGAATCCGGTGTGATTGAGAAGCTGTCGGTTGTTTCGGACAACTTCATTCAATCTCGTGGAACTTTGATCGATGTCTCTGACAACAACCGGTATGTTCAGGTCGAATTGATCAATGGCAAGGAATTCAATTTGTGGATTGGTCCTAGCGCAACTATCCACCTAAACGGTCGTCGAATATCAACTATTAGATCCGTCACTGAACTTCTCAGCGCTAACAGAATTCAAGATGATGAGATAAATGCTCAGGTTTCAGAAGTCTTGTTTATTCGAGATTCACTTGATTCAGATCAAGGCGTGATTATCTCAATCAAATTCCAGATCAAGTCCGTAGAGACAGACGGCGAAGCGGGCGAAAACCAACAGAATGCAATAGTTGAATTAACCGTTTCTGGAGTCATTGAAGCAATCAATGAAGACAGATGGGCGATAGAGGGTCAAGTATTCAGCGTGAACGGATTGACGAAATTTATTGGCGGGCAACCTGAAATTGGTGAAAATGTCGTTGCTGTTCTAGTGAGCAGGCGAGGCGGACTGTATGTCGCCCAAACGATTACTCTTTCCAGCCACTAGGTCATGCCTTGCCGTGCGTGATGATTGTGAACGCCAGTTATTTAGTTTGATGACCTTACACTGGTTCGTTCGCCATAACTACGTCGGGTTATCTGTCTGGCTTTCGCAGCTACACGCCCCGCAGGTTCGAGCCCCAATGCCAGTGGTATTGAAATAATTAGCATTACCGCGAGGGTCGTGAATCCAAGTCGGTAGCTGCCATTGATATCGTGAATGAATCCGACCAATACAGGTCCGGCAGCACCGAAAATTGCGTTGACCGAACTTGTAAGCCCGACGATCGATCCGTAACTCTTCCTGCCGAAATAGTCTCCGAGAATCGAGAGTCGTAGGGGAATGGACGATCCGAAGCCGAGCCCGAAGAATACAACAAATAACGGTAGTGGCCACAGCCCTAAATTAACGCCAATGATTGTGGCATTGATACCAGCGAGCCCGGCGACACCCACCGTTTGCATAATCATAGCGATGGTGAGGAGCTTACGTTTGTCAAATCGATCACCGAGAACGGCGACACCCGCCCGCCCGCTCAGGTCCCCAATCGCTACGGCACCGGCTGCCGTAGCTGCGAGAGCCGTCGTCATGCCATATTCAAGCAACGCAGAAAAATGAAACAGGTTGGTTGAGCTTACGAGTTGTCCAAGGCTGGTGACAATTGCAAGTTGCCAGAAGAATCGTAGTTTAATCGCCTGTCGCATCGTAATGGCGTGTTCTCTGAACACCGTAACGTGGCTCGATTTACCGGTATTTGATTCTTCATCACCGGTGACAGCCCCATCCGGGAGCAGGCCGTGATCTTCCGGGCGCCTTCTCATTACAAGGGTCGCAGGGAATCCGACAATCCAGAATCCGATCCCGATGGCCATTAGCATTTCTCGCCAGCCAAAGGTTTCAATTGAGGCGACGAGAATCGGAAGTGTTAGTCCGCCTATGGCAGAGAACGACATTAGGGTTGCGAGTGCTCTCGCTCGTTTACGAAAAAACCAGTTGGCGACGGTGACCACAAATACAATGAACGTGCCAAAGGACATTCCGAGGGTGAGAAGCCCGATGGCAACATAGAATTGCCAGAGCGTTTGCATCTGGCTCATATATATGAAGCCGCATCCAGTAACGAACACTCCGAACGCCATGACCTTACGTGGCCCATATTTGTCGAGCAGTGCACCGACGAATGGTGAGATCATCCCGCTTTCACTGCGCTGGAGAGATATGGCACCACCGGTTGCTCCGGAGCTCCAGCCAAAGGTACCTAGAATATGCGGGACGAACGCTTGGAATCCGCGCCAGAACACTGCTGATGTGTACCACTGAACGATTCCCCCAGCTCCGACGATCCACCACCCGTAATACGTCTGTTTGAACGATTTCATATGGTTAGATCGAGATCAGTTTGGCGATTGGGAATGAAAGGTGTTTTAAAAATATCCAAGTCAAGCACGGTAAGTGCATGATAGTCCAGTTCAAGGGTATTGCTGCTCCGATGAAGCTTAAAAGGGTTAATTTCTCGTATCTTGTATCGATAGGTTCTTTTGAAGAGAACGTGTGCTCATAGAGTTTGCCCCTGGATATATAGTGGCTCGTATTCATATCAGAAAGTCGTTGAATCATTGCGTGGTTCTTTAAAGCTGTTCACAGTGTTTGGGATTCCGGTCGATATTAACCCGACGTGGCTGATCGCCGTCGCCATCATCACTTGGTCGTTATCGACAACTGCCTACCCGTCTTTTTTCGGGTTCTGGTCAACTACACAGTATTGGATCGCCGGTGCCATCACTACGTTGTTGCTATTCACGTCGGTATTGGCCCACGAGTTGGGACATTCCCTTGTAGCTTTGTCGCAGGGTCTTAAAGTACGTGGCATCACGTTGCTGCTATTTGGGGGCGTCTCGAAAATTCAGGGTGAGGCCTCGCGGCCGCGTAATGAGTTCTTCATCGCTTTTGCTGGACCTGCAGTTTCACTGATTATTGGGATAGTGCTGATCGGATGGTGGATCAACTTCGGGCCGATCTATAAAAATGAGGTGACACTCCTAAAAGGGGTTGTTTTCTTTACGGGGTGGATGAACATCCTCGTTGCTGGATTCAACTTGCTGCCTGGCTACCCTATGGACGGCGGTCGAGTCCTTCGTTCGGCTGTTTGGGGTTTCACAGGAGACTCCGGGCGGGCGACTAAAGTTGCATATGTCGTGGGGCGTGTCGTTTTTTACGCGCTGATCGGTTGGGGCGTATGGCAGGTACTAACTGGCGATATTGTTGGTGGTATCTGGATTGTGATGATCGGTTGGTTCCTGATGTCATCGGCACGAAGCGAGATACAGGGTGAACGAGCAAAGCAAGCCAGTGACTCTCTTACCTCGATCGATAAAATTGATCATTTGGGCTTTGGCGTCGATGCTGCAACTCGTCCTATGCCACCAATTATCGAGAGTACTTGGTCCGTTGAGCAGATGACTCTCCAAGACTTGCCGGAGAATCCACTGGCTTCGATGCCAGTTGGTAGGCAAGGCGAGCTTGTAGGATTTATCGTCCGTCAGGATCTGGACATTGTTCCTGCTGAGCGCAAAGGGCATGTTTCCGTCGGTGATTTGATGAATCCTAATAGCTTGCAGATCATTTCGAAAAATGACTCGATGCGCGAAGCTCTGTGGTCGATGGATCGGCACAAAGTCAATCAACTGGTCGTAATGGACACCGATTTCGTTATTGGAATCGTGACCAGAGAAGATATTGTCAGAACACTACTTCAATTTAGAGCAACGACTGATCGGGTTGATAGTGCTGGCGACGAAACTTCGATTTAGTCCGATACTTGACTGTTCGACACAGCTTCTGGAAGCCATATAGCGAATGATGTGCCACCACCAACGCCATCTTCGACCCAAACTTTTCCATGGTGGAGTTCGACGATCTGCCGGACGATAGCGAGTCCCATTCCCGTTCCGGGAACGTTCGGGTTGTCGAGTTGGCTGTATGGTTCGAACACTCTGTCACGTTCAGCATGTGGGATTCCAGGCCCTTCGTCGGTGACTGTTATTCGCAAGTCTTGCTCGTCGACCCATATATCGAGTGAGATATTCGTGTTAGATGGCGAGTATTTGCTCGCGTTGGTAAGCAGATTCATGATCGCTTGGCGGAGAAGTTCGCGATCAGCTGTAGCGAATTGATGCTCGTCCGGAGCTGTGACTGCGAGTTTGTGATTTTGTCCTTTAGCAATTGGCTTGAATGATTTCTCGAGGTCGTTTGCCAGCTCTGAAACCTGGAATTTTGAAGGTTTGCTTTCGAATGTTCCAGCTTCTATCTTAGAAATGTTGAGGAAGTCATTCACCAGAAGGGTCAAGCGATCGGCATTCTGCTGAACTACTTTGATTCGTTCTATTTGGTCTGGGTGTAAGTTGCCGCGGTCGTTCATACCCAGCAAGTCGGCTAGCGCTACCACTGTGGTTAGGGGCGATTTCATCTCGTGTGAAAGTGAGACGATGAATTTGCTTGCTCGATCTTTTTCTTCTTTGAGATTTATAAGTGCTGCTTCGGCTCTTACTGCGTTCACTCGATCTGTAATATCCGAAACCACAACCGTGATAGAACCTAGTTCACCCTTCGGTGTGAAATTCGGTTCTATCCATGCGTCGAGAATTGTGCCGAAGACCCCTATCTCTATTCGGCAGGAATGTCCGCTTTGTGCACGGCTTATAGACTCTTCGAGACCGATAAGTTTACGCGAGTAGGCGATGAAATTTCGACCCAGAAGTCGCTCGGGGACGAGTTTCAATCCTTCAATTCCGCGCCCTGCCACCTCGGTCACGATTCCATCTTTGCTGACCGTCAAAGCAAGTACAGACGCGTTGTTGAGAATCGCATCAAGGTTAGGACCAAGTCGCTCTGAGGCAGTCTGGGCAGAGACCTGAGCCTTGTTTATCGATGGCAAAAAATGACTTGATCGCTCGGCGGATACTTCGAGTTCGGAGACGATTGAGGAGACCATTTTCATCTCTAGAGCACCAAATCCCGTAGGTTTACGAGATGCGCACATGAACATGGTGGTTACGACCCCGTTCATGTGGAGCGGCGCGCAAATAGCCGACCGTAGACCCGCTCTGTACATCCACCTTCCAGCGGCTCGTTGCCCAGGGGCTGCCGACTCAAGGTCGACTATAACTGGGCCCGACACAGCTAGGGTCGACGGTATCAGCAATGATCGTCTCGATACCCGCACTCCGGGTGCCAGCTCCGAAATATCCAAGCCATCAGTGATTTCGGTTGTCGAGTGATCGTTTTCATGGTCCACGCTGCCGAAGTAAATCCAGTCGGCAGCGAAAAGATTACGTATAAGTGATGCAATTCGCGGGCTGCTTACGGGACTATGGGCTCGTTCAGATCGTATTTGCTCATTTACTCGACGGAGCATTTCGAGCTTGTCCAAAGTTGCTTGTGATATCTCAAGCTGCCTTAGGGTTGCGACAACCGGTGAACACGCGAGGGTGATGTCTTTGATTTGAGAAATGTCGGAACTGTTGAAGCCCGATCCGTCGCATGTTACTTCGACGAATCCGATAATTTGATTTGAAACTTTTATAGCGGTACGGATGTCAGAGAACCGAGGTTCATCGGATTGGTCGTTATTGAGTTCAGTGCACCGTTCTATTTCATCGGGAGATGCCCATGTATGGTCAAATAAATCATCTGACGATTCAGTGTCGAATCTACGTTGTGCACGTCCGGTTCCTTCGTCGATCAATCCGATCTGTACACGCGAGGCAGCAGTTCGTTTTGCGATCTGTGTGGCAATCACGCCGCAGGCAGAAATTAATTCGGTGGCAGACGCAATGGATTCTAAGTATTCCGGCGCGCTGGAAGCTCGCTCGTGGTGTGATACCGCCTCAACCGGAGCCGAACTTCCATTTGCGAAGGCGGCGGTTAGCGCAGGAATGAACCTGTTGGCTACTGCTACTGCTTCAGATGTATAGGCAGCAAAACGCATCGACCCCAGAACGATCACAGTTGGTACGGAACTGACGATAGGTATAACGAGAACCGATTCGATGCCTACAGATTTCCATGCCTTTTCTATGCGAAAACGATCCTTCGAATGGGTATGTTCGGTGGCATTAGTGAGTGCAACCGAGAAAACGGAGGCTCTAGATTCTATTGGACGTTCGTGTGTCGCCGAGCCGGATATGGGGCCTGCGTTTGGTACAGAGAAACTATGGCTCTGGTTGATGCCCAACACTTCTTGTGTAGTGAACTCTCCACCAGATTCAACCCGCAGGACGATTACATCGTATCCGAAAAATGGTCTAAGGTGCTCCGATATCTTGGCAAGGAGTGAATCCGGTTCACTTTGGTCACCGCGGTCCGATGAATTGACTGCAGTTGAACGAGTGATGAGGCGCGAAGCAGCAAACTGTGATTCACCACGCTCAGCGACAGATAGGGCATTCGATCTCGAAGCAGAGAGACTTAGTAGGCTGACGACCATTTTTGCACTGTCTATTTGAGAATCATCAAAGCCAATCGGTTGTTGAGCGAACGCGATAACCATGCCTGCGGCCCCAGTTTTACCGGGAATTGCGAGCGCAATGGCTGATCGATAATGCATTCGAGCACCCATCGCAGATATGGCACTAAACTGTGATGGGTCAACATCAACCATTATAATTGGGGAATTTACGTCTACCGGTGACATCCAATCCGGCAACCATAAGTCTGAATCTAGTACTGCTGATTCAATACCTGAAATTGCTCGAACGGTCTTTCCGCCGAAAGCATCTACGTAGTCGATGATGAGAACTGCGTCGGCATTGAGCTCTGTGCGAAGTGTTTTTGCCGCGTGCCGTCTGAATACTGGTGTCGAATTGTTCGAGGCTGCGAGCGTGGCTAGATCGGCAACCGTGAGCGAATTCCGACGCGCCAAGTCGTCTTCTGAAGAATTAGGATTATCATCCTGAGTTGCCGGAAAGTCGTTCACGTCGGTTGCAGCGTCTATAACGTCTGCACCGTTTGCATTTGGCGACTGGTTAGTTGTGTGTTGCTGGCTACTGCTCACAACGAAAAATGGAATCTCTATAGTTGGGATTGCACAATGCGTAGCACTGTTCACTCGTGCGACTAGATCACCGTACACGGAACCGGTAATTCACTTGCCAGAAGATTTTGTACAAGTTTGCCTAAATAATGAGTATGGAGTGCCGTTGAAAACGACCACACTATAGGCTAACGATTGCCCGCCCGTGTGTGCCAGTTCCGACGAGAACTGCTCCGAATTTTGTCTCGACTTTGAATCGTAATTTCTTGCCGTGTATTTCGATCAATGTCGCCGTCGTTTCGACCGTTTCGCCCACAGGCGTCGGGGCTATATGTTTAACGTCTACGTGGAATCCAACTGACGCGCTGACGTGACCATGTACGGCATCAACGCACGCTAGTTCCATCTCCATAATCATCGCCGGGCTTGAGAGAACTGAATGTTCGATTTCGCCGGTCGGACTATAGAGTTTGCATCCCTCTACGACGAGTGTTCTGGTCGCCGAAAGTCCTATGGAAAGTCCGTCTTGGTTTGGTGACATCTTGAGTTATGTGAGCGGCGCTCTAAATGGCGACGATGCCATAGCCAGCATCTACTGGAATGATCGCTCCAGTTATTCCGCTCGACATGTCACTTAGCAAGAACAGGGCGGTGTCGGCGACTTCTTTGTGGTTGATGTTTCGACCCAGCGGTGAGCGTTCTCGATGTGCTCGTGTCATGTCACGGAATCCGGGAATGCTACGGGCAGCAAGTGTTGGCAAAGGACCGGCCGAAATAGCATTCACCCGGATGTTTTTCAGACCAAATTCAACAGCGAGCTGCTTGGTTTCGTTTTCTAGTGCCGCTTTCGCTGTTCCCATAATGTTGTAGCCGGGGTACACACGCTGCGATGCGTCGAACGTGAGTGTGATGACTGAACCACCGGACTCGCCGAATAGTGGTGCCGCTTTTCCAACAATTGGCATAAGTGTGTAAGCGCTGGTCTCAAGAGCGGTTCGGAACCCTTGCAAATTTGTATCGGAGAAATTTCCACCTAAATCATCTTTATCCGCGTAAGCGATGCAGTGGACGACGAAATCAATCTCTCCCCATTCGCTTTTGATTCGATCGTACACGGCCTGTACTTGCGAATCGTCAGTCGCATCGCACTCTAGTAGGAGCGGGTTCCCAAGGCCTGCGGTTGCCTTTTCGACCGGCTCTTTCATACGCTCGTTGAGATAGGTGAATGCAATCTCTGCTCCGGCTTCTGCGAGCCGTTCAGAAATAGCCCAGGCAATGCTGCGTTGATTTGCAACACCGAACACTACGCCGCGTTTTCCACTGAGGTCGATCGATACTGCCATTGCTAATACTTTACCTTCCACTCGTAACATCGTCGGGTCAATTCGAGTCAACCAAATGTAACAGCCAGAAATCGAAAACTGGCACGGGAATAACAATATGTTGAAATTCCTATGCCAGTTTTTGTGATCGTGCGTCATAGACAATTACTGTCTAAAAGCTGCGTTTGATTGTTACCAGTTCGTGTGTGAACCATCGGAGCGATGTGGGTGCGGAGCCTCCCAGAACGCAAATGGCTCAGTGAGCTTGCTTTCATCGACATCCACACCGAGACCAGGTTTGTCTGGTACGACATATCCGCTGCCCGTGAACTCAACCTGTTCAGTGAAGACACTGCGGTCAGGGTCTTGTGCACGCGACATGTTAACTTCGAGCCACGCGAAGTTTGGCACGGCTGCCCCGAGGTGAACTGATGCTGCAGTGCAGATCGGACCAAGTGGGTTGTGAGGCATGAGGTCGATATAGTGTGCTTCTGCCCAACCGGCGACTTTCATAGCCTCGGTGAATCCGCCAACATTGCAAATATCGACTCTTACGTACTGGGTGATTCCACGTTCGATGTAAGGGAGGAATTGCCACTTTGATGCGAATTCTTCACCGATGGCAAATGGCACGTCGGTGAGCTTACGCAGGGCCTCATATGCCTCTGGGGACTCGTCACGGATCGGCTCTTCTAGGAAGTCGAGCGTGTGTGAAGGCATCATCTGGCAGAACGATGCTGTTTCCGCTGGTGAGAGTCGGTGATGGTAGTCAACTCCGAGAATCGCCTGATTGCCAAGAACTTCACGCGTCTTGATTAGCCACTCGGCGGAATTAGCGATCGATTCACGCGGCTCAAATAGTCCACCGCTCTGGATATCCATGTTGTCGTAGGACAGTCGGAAAGCGTTGATGCCACGTCCCATGAATTCTTTCGCCTGCTCGATCATATCTGGACCATAGGGCCCCTCCGTTGTAGCGAATACAGGGACGGTGTGTCGGTGCTTGCCTCCGAGGAGTTCATAAACCGGCACCCCAAGCTTCTTGCCTACGATGTCGTGAAATGCGAGGTCTAGAGCTGAAATAGCGGCAGTTAAAGTCCGCCCACCCTCGAAGTACTGGCTTCGGTACATCTCTTGCCAGAGAGCCCCGCGCTTCATGGGGTCTTTTCCTATTAGGAACTCTCGGTAGTGCTCAAGGATTCCTTTTACACCGAGTTCACGGCCAGAGAATCCTGACTCGCCCCAGCCGTAGATGCCCTCGTCGGTTTCGACTTTGACGAGCATCTGGTTTCGGGTGCCAACCCAAACTGCATAAGGTTTTACATCTGTAATTTTCATATGTTTTGCTTTTGTTAATCCGTAAATTGCGGCTAAGTGATTACCAGTTAGTGTGGGATCCGTCGTTTCGCTTGAGATGAGGCATTTCTGAGTATCGGAATGGCTCGGTGAGAGAGGCTTCGTCGACTTCAACTCCGAGTCCAGGTCTGTCGAGGACGGTCACTTTACCCGGAACAATTTCTGGCTGCACCGGGAAGACTTCCTTCGAGTAGAAGCCATTGTCTTCGCCAGCTGATTCTCTTATTTCTAACCATGAGAAATTTGCCGCTGCCATTCCCATGTGCGCAGTTGCGGCTACACAGATTGGGCCGAGCGGGTTGTGAGGCATCAGATCGATATAGTGGGCTTCTGACCACCCAACGATTTTCATTGCTTCGGTGATTCCGCCGACGTTGCAAATGTCGACTCGGATGTAGTTTGCAAGACCTTTTTCGATGTACGGCAGGAATTGCCATTTCGAAGCGAATTCCTCTCCTAGTGCGAACGGCATTGGAGTCATAGTGCGCAGCGTTTCATATGCTTCGGGTGTTTCGTCACGAATAGGTTCTTCGAGGAAATCGAGCGTGTGAGATGGCATCATCTGGCAGAACGATGCTGTTTCAGCTACAGAGAGCCGGTGGTGAAAGTCGTAACCGATTACCGGACGCATTCCGAGTACTTCTCGAGATTTGATGAGACCCTCTGCCGCCAGTGCGATGGCTTCGCGCGGTTCATAAGTGCCTTTGGACTCAGGCTGGTAGCTACGGTGTAGACGGAAACAGTCAAAGCCTTCTGCGATCATTCGCTGGGCAACGTCGATCATTTCTTCGGGAGAGTTACCTCCCCCGGTTGCGAAAGTCGGAACATATTCTCGATGCTTGCCTCCGAGCAGTTCGTACACGGGAACACCGAGCTTTTTGCCAACAATGTCGTAAAGAGCAATATCTATGGCTGAAATAGCCGCTGTGAGCGTTCGCCCACCCTCGAAGTACTGGCTACGATACATTTCTTGCCACAGAGCACCTCGTTGCATCGGATCTTTTCCGATCAGGAATTCTCGGTAGTGCTCGACAATACCTTTGACGCCGATTTCTCTGCTAGAAAGTCCAGATTCGCCCCATCCATATATGCCTTCATCCGTTTCCACTTTTACCAACATTTGGTTTCGTGTGCCAACCCAGACCGGAAATGGTTTGATGTCGGTAATTCGCATAAATAAAGAGCCCCTACATCGAGTGAATGTACTGTCGGAAAGAAATGATCGCCGAAGAAGATTGTTCTCGTCGGCAATCGGTGTCAAGGGCGATCAGATTTTCGTTGATAGTAACCCAAGCATCGAAATCGCTCTTGCCGCACAGGATACAAGGCAAATCACTACTACGGCAGAGGTGCATGAAACCTCGGATGGCAGATCCGATCGATGGGCTGTGGTGTTGTTTGATGATAGCCACCACTCAATGGATTACGTGATCTGGGCCCTGATCAAAACAGTTCCAGAGCTTTCATCAACTGATGCAACGCTCATCATGCTTGAGGCTCACAACACCGGTAAAGGCGTGATCACGTTGTGTGGGCGGGAGCAGGCTGTGCAGATTCGCGATGCTTTACGGATTCTTCAACTTAGGTGTGAAGTAGAGCCCGGCTGGTAATCCTTAGCGACAGACCAATTTCATGCGTGCTTTCCAGAGAACCGGCTCGTTTGGTTAACTTCCAAAAACATACTCTTTGGTATTGGAATGGTGTGGTCTAATCTGGCTGACATGCCGAGTCGCGGGCAGTCTACCAGAGGCAATAGCGTGACTGCCCACACTACTGCTGAACCCATCGGTGCGGATGGGCGATTCCTTGAGTATCAGTTGACAGATTGAATTGGTGATAACTATTGATATATGACCTCTGCACCGGACTGACGGACGGGTGATTGGTCATATGAATAACAAGCTTGCCATGGTTCATCTAAATCGAGAATCATGGAACGGTTGAGGAGCCAGACCATATGTTTAAGACAGTAACCAGAGGGACGTCGGAGCGCGGTATTACCGGGCTAGAGACGGCGATCATCTTGATTGCATTCGTAGTTGTTGCTTCGGTGTTTGCATTCACCGTGCTTTCAACGGGTATTTTCGCGTCGGAGAGATCGAAGGAAACCATATTCGCAGGTATTCAAGAGACCAAGAGTTCTCTCGAGCCACGTGGTGCCGTTGTTGCTTACAAAGCAGACCGCGGTGGCACGGATACCATCTACAAGGTGTCATTCATCGTTTCGAATGCCGTTGGTGGAGAGCCAGTCGACCTTACCGCCCCTTACACGGCTGACGGTTCAGCAACTGACCCCGACATTTCGAGCGGAGCTGAATACAAGACTGTTGTTTCTTACAACGACCCAAACCAGTTCATGTCAGATGTTCCGTGGACAGTTGACTGGCTCGGAACTAACAATGCTGATAATTTGCTTGAAGCCGGTGAAAAGGCTGAGATTAGCGTTTGGTTACTCATTAGAGACACCACTCAGGCGATTACTTCAGGTTCTGCTACGAGCTATTGGACTGCAGATTCAAACGGTGCCAACGGAATTCTTTCAACCGGCACAATACTAGACAAGAACGACAAGTTCTCATTGACCTTGAGCCCTCCCGACGGTGCAACGCTGAACGTAGAGCGAACACTTCCTGCTCGGCTCGATGCGATCATGGACTTGAAATAAATCCAGTTTGACTTGGACCCAGATTAGGATTCCTAACCAATCCAAATTCGTCCCCCCAGTTTCCAAATCTTCTAATAAAGAGTCCGCTCTCAGCCCCGAGAGTGGACTCTTTATTGTTGTTCGAGCATGTATTGGGTTCGTACCGCTACTGATAGGAAACGTACGATGGCTTTCGCGCGCTTTAATAATTCAGAACCCATAGAGTCTCTGATACGGCGTAGTGATTACAAAAACAGAAAGGGTGCAGTCAATTGACTGCACCCTTTCTGTTCAGATCTGTAGTTTGGTGTTACTACGAGTAATGGCTACCAGCGATCTTGTCTATCACCGCGGCCTCCGCCACGATCATCGCGATCACCGCCTCCGCCACCACGGTATCCGCCGCCGCCTCCGCCGCCACGATCACCACCGCCGCCACGGTATCCGCCGCCTCCGCCGCTTCGGGGAGCCTGTTCTTTGGCTTCGTTGACCACGATTGGTCGGCCATCCAGATCAGATCCATTCATTTCTGAAATAGCCTGTTCCACAGTGCCTTCATCTTTGAACGTGACAAATCCAAATCCACGTGACCTACCAGTCTCACGATCGCTGATCACCTGCGCCTCTTCAATTTCACCGAATCGCTCGAAAGCGGCTCGTAGACCAGACGAATCCGTCCCCCAAGCCAAGCTACCAATAAATAACTTCTTACCCATAAATTCAAAACCTCGCGCGTGGAAATCCCATCGAATGCTCGTTATTGAACATATCCTGCGCCGTTACGTACGGTTATCGTTCCACGTTTTTTTTGGCACCCCACTTTAAAGTTTGCTTCAAAACATCATCTCGTTGATGCTGTTGGTGGCAAATAGGCAGAGTGCATCGCTAACAATAAACGTTTGCGTGAGGAAGCGGGGCTGTTATTCAGAATAATCAGCGCGAATTAACGGTTAATTTACAACGAATATCGTAATTTTTCGTATTGAACGCCCTGATAATTCGTTAATCCGTGAATTTCGAATGGCAGTTGATATGGAAATTTTCAATCAATCGGTATGAATTTTTCTAACGCACTTGCGGTGGGGCGAATCGGTGTTAATGTTCACACGTCGCGCTTTCGCCATTGATCTAAGCGATCCAGTTGTGCCAGTATCGCTGGGCGCCTTGCCAATCGAATCTGGAAGTGACGACACCATTTAATTGATTTGGTGCAGTACCAGGAATAAGGAACAATTCATTTCGATGCAAGATCCCAAAGATATCCAAGATATAAAACGACCTTCCAAAGAGTTGATCGATAAGCTCTACAAGCACGTCAGCTCAGCGACTGCCGCTGGTGATCTCAGTAAGATGGGCGTTCCAAACGCATTTATCCAGGGGCCAACTCCATTCACTCCCGGTAAGAAGATCGTCGGACCAGCTGCTACTTTGCAATTTATGCCAAAACGGGGTGACATCTACCCGGACGGCGAGTACGTTGAGCCTGAAACCCAGCTTCACAGGCACGCTTTGTACGGCACGCAGGCAGGCGATGTGATCGTAGTCGACGCACGCGGCAGCATGACCAGCGGTGTGTTCGGAAACATGATGCTCACTTATTTTGTGGGGGCTGGGGGAATCGGTGCTGTCGTCGACGGTTGTATTCGGGACTTCCCGGAGGCTCCCGACATGGGATTGTGGCTGAAAGGTGTTACACCAAACTTCCACACACAGACAGAAATATTCCCTTACGCGGTTAACGTACCGATTGCTTGCTCAGGCACTTATGTTGCTCCAGGCGACATCATCATTGCCGATGACGATGGAGTGGTTGTCGTTCCGATTCACTTGGCAGAAGAGCTGGCCGAAAAGGGTCAAGTTCACGCCGAATGGGAAGAATTCAGCCGCCAGAAACTCGAAGCGGGAGGAGATCTTCGACTCTACTACCCACTTTCGGATCAGGCTCGCCCAGAGTACGAGGCATGGAAGAAAGCAAACGGCAAGTAACCAGTATTGCCTATTGCGTGATTAACAAAAGCCCGCTGATTCTGTCGGTGGGCTTTTCGCGTTCTACGGCTGCCAGACTTCGCCATCAACGATGAGTTCTTTGATGGCGGCGGTTCCGGAACGGTTAATTTTGACTCTGACTTTTACGTCGTCGGCACGTTCAATCTCCACTCCACGTCCTTCGGATAAGAAATATTGCTCGATGCCGTATTCGACGGTGATGATGTTGTCTTTGCTCGTGATAACCCGTCCCTTGATGAACAAATCGGTGTCGTCAGACGGCTTGTCGGCCTGAACGTGAAGCATTGAGAATTGATCTTTGCTATCGTCAGTCGATTCCTCGTGAACGCCAACATATACCGTGTCACCTTCATTGATTTCACCCATCAAAAGGTATGGCTTAGCATTCGGAACAGTTGAATTCTGGCCAAGTGTACTGATCTCGTAACGCAATGTTACGTACTCACCTTTGAATAAATCCCGTGGGTCGACCGGGACTGTTTGCAGGACGGCTGCTCTGCCCAGAGTGAGAATCGTTTCTCGGTAGCCGACCAGCCCGAGTAGGAACATGACCTGTACGACGATCACCACGATGAAAAGTTGTTTGACTTTAGAAGCCATTACCAACCTCTGTCATCTCGAACTGTCGTAACAGTCTGCGCCTCGCACGCTCCATGCCATAGCCAACTCCAAGCAGCAAGATACCGCCCACGATGAAGGCCAGCGATGTGTCGAGCATATCTATAGTTAGTTCGATATATCGGGTCGAAAGATCGATCACAAAGAACACGATTCCGACGTTCACCAATGCCTCACGCCTGTTCACAATTCCCAGCGAGATCGTCCCAAATATTAGAACGATCAAAAGCAGATTTGCAATGACAACGTAAGGCGCTGACGACTCGAACAGGTGCGTTGCGATGAACCAGCCAGTAATCACCACCAGCGCGGCAACCGCAGGTTCGGCAAACTTCGCAGCGAGATGTTCTTTAGATCGGAATGAACTTCGTGCGACAAATCCCAGGGCAGCGACAGTAGCGATCGAAATGAAGGAAGCAAGCACGATGTAGCCGGTAGACAGTGTCCAAGTGCTAGTTCTTGCATCGCGTGATATGTCTCGGAAGATCTCATTGAATGTGAGCATGTATGTCACACCGATTGCGAGTAGGAGGCCTCCGACTAAATACGGTCCTGCATAGAAATTAAGGTTCTTACGACGCAGATGAATCATCCCAATAGCGTAGATCGCAGCTGCAGTGAAGAGCAGCATCGCCATCACGAGAATCCCGCTGAACTCATCTTCTGATTGGGCCGCCGCCTTCCACGAAATCCCAATGGTGAATATTGCGACCGACATGACCGTGATAGCTTTGGATCGCGCTATGTATGCCAGTGGTAATACGCCGATGAACCACCAGATCAGCAGATCTGGATTATCGGTGGCTAGATGGTAACTCTGAGCCACAAGAAAAACGTTGGCTCCGAACCACGCTGCGCCTGTGAACATGATTGCTCCACCGACTCGTGGGTATCCTCGAATGAATTGGAGTTGGTAGGCAGCCCAGTAGGTAGCCGTTTGCCCTCCGATTAGCAAAGCTAACTTTGCAATTACCGGAATACCTTGCCAATTGGCGGCGATGAACGAAATAATTCCAGCCCCAATCAGAATCGCACCGAGAGTCGATAGAACGACAATAAGTCGGCTGAATCGCATGCCGAGCCGGAAGGGCGTTTCTGGCACCGATTCGAAGTTGAGAATAGCTTCAGATTGCTCACCAGATATAAGACCGGATTCTCGCCACTGGTTGATTCTGCCTTTTAGCCAGCTTTGGCGCTGGTCGATTTGAACAGCCGAATCAACTTCAGATCGCGTAGCGATCTGGTCGTTGTTCTGATCGGAATCGTTGTTTGGAGTATCTGACTTCATCTACTCAAAGCGTACTCGTTCACCGTTACGCGTTCGCTACCGCAAATGTGATGTTAGTTTGTTGATTTTGCAATGACACGTTGTTGTTGGATTAAGATCGGCAAAACGGGTGTAATCACCGGTTGGTTGACCGGATTATAGAATGGTAGCTATCCGCAAGGTCGCAGGTGTTATTGTGTCATTTGTCGATCACATCAGTATCTACTCTGACCGACTGACATAGTACATACGACCGCACTAGCCGGACTCGTACGGTTGTGCCATCTATTGGGTATCGGGCAATAAACAACGCCCCGAAAATTTCGGGACGTTTGTATTTACTAAAATGGTACCCCCGGCGTGAATCGAACACGCTGCACATGGTTTAGGAATTCCTTGCAGATAGGTCTCATCAGTTTCAAACTGTCCGGTTTTCAGTTCAGAACGAAGATCATCTGTTCCACTCTGAGCCAACCTGTACCGCCACGGTTGCTGTCAATTCTGCTGTCAACTACCAGTCACTAATCGTTCTATGGCATCGGCGGCTCGACGTGGAGCTTCTGGTAGAGCATGCGCATATCGCTGCAAAGTCACAGCCACATTTGAGTGTCCAGCTAGGTTGGCTACGTCTGTCGGGGCAACCCCGGCACTCAACGCTAGGCTAATTGCAGTGTGCCGTAAGTCATGCATACGTAGGTATCCAGTGATTCCTGCAGACTTGCGCAGATTCTTGAAGTCTCTCCGCCCTAAGTTTTGCATGATTACTGGGGTTCCTATGGCAGACGCGAATACGTAATCGTTGTCCGTCCAAGCGTTGCCTAATTTCATTCGCTCTTGGTTCTGACGTGCTCGGTGTGACTCCAGTGCCTTCAAGACAGAGTCCGTGAGGTGAATCGTTCGGCGCGAACTCTTTGTTTTTGGTTCCGAGTTGATCAATCCCAGATCAGGATCATTTTCCAGAGTGGCGACTACACGAAGGCTACGACGGTCAAGGTCTACGAATTGCCACTTGAGCGCAAGTATTTCGCCCACTCTCATGCCTGTTCCAATAGCAACACGCCACAAAGCTTCATAGCGGGTGCCAGATGCTGCCGAGAATAACTCCTTCACTTCTTGAGGGGTCAGTGTGCGCATTTCTCGATACTCGACCCTAGGAGGCTTTACCAACGATGCCACGTTACGCCCGACAAGTTGCCATCTGGTCGCCTTGGCGAGCATAGCGTGAACAACTCGGTGCACATGAACGGCTGACTGGGCGGACAAACCTTTTCGGAGTACTCCGCTGTATATCGATTCCAACTGCGCAGGTTGAAGTTGTTTGATCTGAATCGTTCCGATCACCGGCAGAACATGATTTTTTAGAAGTGCTTCATATCGTCGATATGTAGATCGCCGAACGGTTGTACCAAGACTCTCGATGTATTGCTGTGACAGTTGATCGACAGTGAGACGGTCGGATGAAACGAACGTGCCATCAGTAACCTGACGCTTGATGTCGTCAATCTTCTGCCTCGTAGCGTCCGCTGTTTGCCCGTATACAGTCTTACGTTTGCCGTTACCGAGGCTGACAGCTCCTGCCCAACGACCATCTTTTCGCTGGTAGATCGAACCTTCATTTTGTCCGCGTTTTCTCTTAGTGGTCATGATCAATCTCCTTTATCCGCGACCTCGTCAGGCGTCTCAATTTGGAATGTCAAGGTGTCGAAAATATCCCAGTCTTGGTGATTGATCGCTTTACCCATCTTGATCGATCTAGCTTGTTGCTCGGATTTACTAATTGAAGACCAATCTGTCGAGGATGTGAGAGCTTGAATTCCTAGGCTGATATATACAGATGCCCAATAAGGAATTCGAGCAGGATTAGAAGAGTTGCCCTGCTCAGACACCTTGGGTCGTACCGCTTCAGCATCGGACGTTTCGTCCCGCTCGGCCATCTCCGACCGGATCGCCTCAACAATCCAATCTCGAATGGAATGTGTCTGCTCGTCATCAATGCGCGCTGATTCGCTCGAAATTGCGTTTAGTTTGCTCACCAGACCGAGTTTGACAGCCACATCCAGCCCCGGGCCAGACCCAGAAGCCGCTGCATCTCCATCCAGTGTGGCCATTCCGAAAGCAATAATTGCATCCAAATCACCCGTCACTGGCCCGGACGAATCTTGATTACTTTCCGCTAGCTTTTCTCTCGCAGCGTACAACGAAGCCATCGAGTAAATAGTTTGAATCCATTGGTCGCCAGCTTGCGGATCGGCATCAGTGCCTATGGTGTAAAAACGAACCAGCCGTGCACACCACCTCGCTTGCCTCACAGTGAGGTCACGTCCGCCGACACGAGAACGCAACCAGATTTGCAGTACGAACGGCAGTACCTCGGGAGAAATCACATCTCCAAAACTGCCAGATACTGTCTGTCCAATACTCCACGGTCGATCACCATCAGTCTTTTTACCGCGAGCCTCGGTGTAGTAATTCGATAACGTCCCATCCTTGGGAAGCTCCTTAGCAAAACCACCGAGAGCCTTATCCCAAGTCTTACGACCGTCGATAGATCTCAACCAGAATTCGAGCGTTTTATTGGTGGCTTCGTACCCAACCACGTTGAGGCCAATGGCAATTGCCCGCAGCCAATTCTGCTTGTTACCTGTGGTCGTTCCTTTAGCTGGCATTATGGGACATTCCGGGAATATTCTTATAGTTAAGAACAAATAATTCGTGAAAAAGAAGGCTATTCTGTCTGGATACTACTCCGCTAGATCATGTCGGTCAAGCGAAATAGACGAATTAGAACTGTGAGGAATGGAATGAATACTCCAACAGCACCACTTATTTCCGTAGATGAAGCCAGGCGGCTACTCGGCGGTCGAGGTCGAGGGCGCATATACGAACTTCTTAAAGAGGGTTTACTCGAATCGGTAACGGACGGTAGCCGTCGATTCATCGTGACCGATTCCTTATACGCCTTCATAGATTCCCTGAAGGTGGCGAGCGAGCGAAGGGAATTCAAGCGAAATGTGTAATGCCCTCACCTGTCGTGACGGTGTCAATAAATCCGAAGCCGTAATCACATCTTGTTACAGCCTGAGTAGCAAGCAAATATCCGATCCACATGAAGTTCAATTCAAGATACTCCGGTATGCGGTGGCTGTTTTAGAGCACAAACTCGAAAGGCTCCGATGTGATCAATAGGTTCACGCAGAACTCACCCTGTCCGATCTGTGGGGGAAACAACTCTAATCCACGCGGGCAGGGTTCAAGGTGTTACGGATTCCTATCCGAAGACGGTCGCTTTGCGAACTGCACTCGATCCGAGTTCGCTGGTGATCTATTGCAGAGTCGAGAGAAC
>JABMNN010000106.1 GCA_013204545.1 Chloroflexota bacterium
GTGTTACCAAGAAACCACGAGGCAAACCAAGACAGATCATTAGTCGCCTCCTTCGGACCGAGCTGATTGGGCTCCCACGGAAGAAATAGATGCAGCACCCAATACCGACGAAGCTGGAATCGATTCGCTGCCCACAGGATAAATAGGCGAGTTCGGATCGGGTTGCGTTTGTTCGTAGGGCGATGTACCAAGCAGCTTACTCACGATGTAAATAGAAATAATGGCTACCGGCCAGTTGATAGCCGCCATCGCCCACAATTGAGCGGTAGTCGGTTGTGGCCATATAGCGATGAGAATAGCCGTCACAACGATGTTGATCATCGTCAGTTCGAACAGACCCTTCCACGCGAATTTCAGAACCTGATCAATACGCAGCCGAGGCAGCGTCATTCGGAACCAAATAATCACGAATAGAACTGCAATCACCTTTGCACCGAACCAGAAATGGGAAGGAATCGGGTCGAACCCTTTCCACCCACCTAGGAACAGTGTGGCAACAATCGCCGCTGTGCTAATTTCTGCCATGAATTCAGCAAGAAAGAATAGACCGAACTTCATACTGGCATAATCGTTCAAATAACCCGCAGCTAATTCAGATTCGGCTTCTGTAAGGTCGAATGGCGCCCTCGCCATCTCTGCTAAGGCGGCGAGGAAGAACACGAAGAATCCGAGTGGCTGCACCAATATATATGGAATTCCCTGCGCAGCGATGATGTCCCCTAGCGACATTGACCCAGCCAGCATGACCACACCAACAAGTGCAAGCGCCATCGGAATTTCGTAACTAATAAGCAGTGCAACTGATCGTAATGCCGAAAGAATCGCTATTCGGTTTGCAGAGGACCACGCCGCGGTAAGAACTGAAAGTGTCGTCAACGAAGTTACCGCCATGATGAACAGCACTCCAACGTTCAGGTCAGCAACGTACGTACCTACTCCAAACGGAATTACCGAAAAGACAATCAGTGCCGGTGCGGCGATCATCACCGGAGCAAGGTTGAACAGAATTCGGTCTGCTTCCGCAGGTACCAAATCTTCTTTAAACATCGTTTTTATGGCATCAGCTACGGAAGTGAGCATTCCGAAAGGACCCCACCTATTCGGACCAGTTCGTGACTGGAATCGGCCGAACAATCGGCGTTCACCCCAGATAAGCACGATCACTCCGCCAAGAACGCCATTAACGACCAACCCAATGATTACTGCTGCTGTGAGCAAGAATGCCAACCACTCCATACCCCCAGGTAGAAGGCCTGAAGAATAATCACGTGCCGTGCAACTTGCGCTGTCGCCAGCAAGGACACAGTAGATGTTTCGCCAAAGCGAGTTATCGAGGAAGGCCTGACCCATTATCGATCCACCTCACCCATGTTCAAATCGACGCTACCGAAAGTCACAAAAAGATCGCCGAATTGACCGCCGATGAGCATGTCGCGAAGCAATGTTAGGTTGATCAACGAAGACGCTCGGACGTGCATGCGATACGGAGCGATGCTGCCATCGCTCACGAGATAGAACCCAAGTTCACCTTTAGACCCTTCAATAGCAACATAAGCGTCGCCTTCAGGCGGTCGAACCAAGCGTGGCACGTCATCGAACGAAGGTCGAACACGGCCAGGCTCGATCTGTTCGATACACTGCCGGATGATATTCACGCTCTCACGTGCTTCCTGAATCCTCACCCAGTACCGGGCGTAGTTATCTGATGCTGTATGAAGCTTTCGTTCGAAAGTAATCCGATCATAGTAGTCATATGGGGCACGGTGACGTAGATCCCAGTCGACTCCGCTCGCTCGCAGCATTGGGCCAGTGATCGAAGCGTTGATAAGTAACTCTGGCGGCAGTACTGCTGTCCCTTTCGTTCGAGAGAACACGATCTCATTGCCGCTCAAGTAGGTCTCTAGTTCGTCGATCGTGTGGACGATATCGTCAAGTTCACGATCAAGCGCTGGCCAGAACTCGGCAGGTGCATCCATAAATACCCCGCCAGGACGCAGGTAAGAGTTCGTGATACGAGCTCCACACAGCATTTCAAACAAGTCAAGAATATTTTCCCGCTCACGCATAGCGTAGATAAGCGGGGTACCCAAGGCACCAAGATCCTGCAAGAGGAAACCAGTGGCAACAAGATGGCTTGCGATACGTTGCAGTTCAGCGGCAATCATTCGAAGCCAAACGCCACGAGGAGAAGGCTCAATGCCAGCCAACTTCTCAACCGCCAAAATATATGCTTGGTTGTTGAGCATTGATGACACATAATCCATACGGTCGGTCAATGTGATGATCTGCGTATACGTGCGTTCTTCAGCGAGTTTTTCCGAGCCACGGTGCAGATAGCCGAAGACGGGTTCTACATCGACTATTTCTTCACCATCGAACATAACACGCATGCGAAAAACGCCGTGGGTAGATGGGTGTTGGGGGCCGAGGTTAACGGTTACTGGCTGAGTTTTGATAGCCATTAGGCGTTGCCATCCGCGTTACCGATTTCAGGGTTTCCGGCAGAGCCGGGCGCTACAGAAGCGATCGACTGATCGTAAGTCACATAATCTTTACGAAGTGGGTGACCAGGAAATCCCTCCCAAAGCATGATTCGCTTATGGTTAGGATGCCCATCAAAGCGAATCCCCATTAAATCCCACACTTCGCGCTCTTGATAATCCGCACCTCGCCAGATCGGAACAACACTGGCTATTGAAGCCTCTGACCGACCTAAGCCAACACGTGATTTAAGTACAGCAGATGAGTTCATAGGCAGTGATGTCAGGTGGTAAACAACCTCAAAATGATCGATATAGTCGACCGCAGTAAGGCTGCTGAGCATGTCGAACCTGAACTCAGAACGATTCTTGAGCCCTTCACAGACGGTCGATATCGATTCCGGCTTTAGCCAAACGTCGGAACCACCACTCGACTCAACAGAGTCAGGGGCGAAGGCTTCAATGGCTTCGGCTAACGCCGATCCACTCCAAACGGTGGTCATTCCTGCCCTGCCGCCTGCCCACTAAGGCTATATCGACGTATCTTGTCGTGGAGCTGCATTATGCCGTAGAGAAGTGCATCCGGCCGCGGCGGACAACCAGGTACGTAGACATCGACCGGCATGATGTGATTCACCCCTGGAACGACTGAGTAGCTCTGGTAGTACGGACCACCCGAAGTAGCGCACACGCCCATTGATATAACCCATCGAGGCTCTGCCATCTGGTCATACAGTCTGCGCAGCGGAACAGCCATTTTCCAAGTCAGCGTTCCAGCAACGATCAAGAGGTCAGCCTGTCGAGGTGAAGCTCGAAGCGCTTCCATACCAAATCGAGCTAGGTCAAATCGTGCCATTGCGGCGCTGATCATCTCGAATGAGCAGCAAGCAAGTCCCGACTGCAAAGGAAACACTGAAGATTTCCGTGCCCAGTTAAGCAAATAGTCGACAGAGCTTACGATCACGCTTCTGCGAAGCTCGTCGGGAACTTCCAAAACGGGGTCGGGGAACGGCTCAAGATGAGTCGACTTCATCCGATTGACTGCAGCACCTTCAGTTCGATCGAGATCGAGAGTTATCGATTGCAATGCCCCGCGAGGATCAGCCCCCGCAGGCGTACCGTATGGATCAATCAGTTTTGGACCGGTCATTCGTTTGTCACCCACTCTAGAGCGCCTTTACGCCAAGCGTAGACGTACGCAAACGTAACAACAATCAGAAAGATCAATACTGCGCCAAGTGCTGCAAACCCGAATTGGCGGGTCATTACACCATACTTAACCGCCCACGAAAACAAGAACACCGTTTCAACATCAAAAACAACGAACAGAATGGCGTAGTTGTAGTAACGGAAATTGAAACGAGCAGGCCGACTGCTGAACGGAGGCATTCCGCCTTCGTAAGCACTTTCTTTTACGGCCGAAGGGCGAGACGGCCTGATTTTAACAAACTGAGCCATATAGCTCATCATCAACATCCCTATTGGGACGGTCACCGCCGCGGCGGCGAAAATAATGAGCAGTGCGTACTGCCTGAAATAATCCTCGAACATCAACTACCGATTACTGGTTGTCAGATACAGGTTGAAAGGCTTCGAAAAAGCCGATTTGGAGCATAGCAGTCGCCCGTTTTAGCAGCAAGTGAAATAATGAACAATCCATATCGATCACATATGGATCATACATATTGGTCGGATCAACATTCACTCACAGTGAACGTGCCGTTAGTTGAAAATGATCACTCCTCTACCGTCTTCACCGCGATCAAGAGCATCATATGCTTCGTTGATTTCATGGAGTTTGTACTTTCGAGTGACCAAACCCCCAACGTCGATTCGACCTTGCCTGTAAAACTCAAGTAACTTGCCAAACGTCTCGTGCGGACTGGCAGAACCGTAATAACTACCAACAAGGGTCTTTTGGTTACGAACTAACTCGACCAGCGGAATCTCAGCAGTCATACCATCAGGAGCGAGCCCTACAACTACAGTTGTCCCACCCTTACGAGTCGCTTTGTAAGCCTGCTCGGTGGTGATCTTGTGTCCGAATGTGTCGAATGCGAAATCAACTCCACCGTCAGTCATTTCTTGGATCGCATAAACCGGATCCTGTTCCTTCGAGTTGATGATGTGAGTTGCGCCGAACTTGTATGCAAACTCTAATTTGTGATCGAATATATCGACAGCGATCACCTTACTTGCGTTCATCAAACGTGCACCCTGTAGAGCATTGAGACCTACTCCACCCGTGCCAATCACCGCTACCGTCATCCCTGCTCGCATGTTGGGCTGGTTGATAACTCCACCGACACCGGTTGCAACCGAGCAACCGATCAATGCAGCCACATCCATCGGCACATCGTCAGGTATCGGGTAACAGGCCTGCTGCGGAACGACAATAGATTCAGCGAAAACGCCTAGTTTCGCAAACTGGTGAACCTCTGTGCCATCAGGCGTACGCAGTCGGAACGTTCCATCGTATTGACGAGTACCTGTCAATCGGTTGGTGTCACAAATGTTTGATAATCCGGTACGACAGGATCGGCAATGCCCGCAATTAGGAACAAACGACAGCACACAGCGATCGCCGACCTTGACACTTGATACACCAGGACCGACAGTCTCGACCACTCCTGCGCCCTCGTGTCCGAGAACGATCGGCATCAGCGTAGGATTGTCGCCGGTCATCACGTGGTGATCCGACGCACAGATGCCCGCAGCCGACATCTTTACTCGTACTTCACCGGTCTTTGGTTCCGACTGATCAAGCTCCGCGATCTGCATGGGCTTTTTCGATTCAAAGAGGACTGCGGCTTTCACGTGATGACTCCAGGTAGTAAATCAAAGCGGTGTTCACAGCTCGGATTTTGTCCGTCCGAGCGAGACCATAGTACTCCGAGTAATCTTCGTTTCCGATATTAAAAAACCCCTCCTGAAATCAATACAGGAGGGTTTCCTTTTATACATTCAGATCGTCGCTCGCTTACGAGTTCTCGATCATTGTAATGACCTTCGCCTTTAGATCCTTCGCGTCGGGCAACATTGGGTATCGCCCAACCTCACCTTTATCAAAGGCAACTTCGCCGTTTAGCGTCACCTTGAACACTCCGCCTTGGCCGGGTGTCAATGTCACGGCAATATGCGACTGACCGGCCGCATATAGTTCGCTTCCCATCCAGAAAGCCACAGAATGGTAGCCTCACGGAACACAGTATTCGATTTCAGCTTGAACCTTTGCAGGTACTTCTGCCATAACTATCTCCTTCGGGACGAGCGGTAAATTTCGCCACTTCTCCAAATTGTCCGAGCCCCAATAAGCTCGTGAAACTAGCTGGTTTGGATTACTGCGCCTGACTCAAGCATATTTGCGACAGTCGCCTTAATATCTTTGACTTCCATAATATGGGGTGATCGACCAGATTCTTTTTTGTCCCATAACACTTGACCATCAACGGTCACCTTGAAAGCACCGCTGTGTCCAGGTTTTAGTGAGATTGCAAGAGCCGGGCCCGCTGCTTGGAACAGTTCGCTAACCATGTTTGCTGCAAGGTTTGCGTAACCGCATGGAACGCAGTACTCGATCTCAGCTTCCATCTTCCAGTGGTCGGACATGTCTACCTCGATTTCATTTTTCATATTGAGCGGCCAAAAATACTCATGATCAAGCATTGCGTATATGGCCTAGACGACGAATCGTATCAGGCGGCACAACTACTTCGGTCAAAACAGGAAGCATAGAGCATCGACCGTGATCTGATCACAGCGGCAAATTTGGTTCCGGTATACTGCGTATCTGGCCAAAAATGACGGATGCCCCCGGTTCGGGAGATTCCACCATAACGCGGCTTTGACACAACAGATTGAAGGAGGACGTAGTGCCCTCATTAGTTGAGTTGCGCCCGGTATCCCGTGAAGACGTCCAGCGTATCGCTGACTGGTTAGACGATCCGGAAATTGCCGAGGCTTGGTTCGGTCGTTATACCTATGGCGACGCCGCTCACCTTGGCTATAAGCCCAAGGTAATGATCACAGCGTCGGACGAAAAATGGAACGAAGTTTTCCACGACCCTCATCACGAACCGCACCGAGATATTTTCTCCATATACACGCTCTCCGGGGAGCATATCGGCGAAGGTCAGCTTGCTATCGACGAGGCCTTGGGCGACGCCCAAATTTCGGTACTGATCGGCCTAAAAACTCTATGGCACCATGGGTACGGCATTTCCAGTGTAATCGCTATGCTTAAGCACATTTTCGAGCACCTTGGGCTTCACAGAGCATGGGTCGATGTGCCGGAATACAACACAGCAGCACGTGCAATGTTCGAACATATCGGATTCCAGCACGAAGGCACACTACGGCAGAGTCGACCGCATGACGGTGCTCGTCACAACTCCGTGATCCTCGGAATGCTTGCCAACGAATATTCAGCAACATTCCCCGATGGCACGCTTAGCCACGTTACCACTTGGGATTTCCCAAATGTCTAATGGCCTCGACCGTGGCTAGAGGCCAAGTACTGGCCCAAGAACGTCGAGGTACTTCAATGCTGAACCTGTGTTGAGTAGTACGACACGTTCGTCTTTCCCAACTTCACCGGAATCCAGCAACATCTGCAGTGCGGAAAGCGTGGCTCCACCCTCCGGTGCAGGGAAGATTCCCTCGAATCTCGCCATATCTCGTACTGACTCAATCATCTGATCATCCGTCACGGTCAGTGCAGTGCCACCACTCTCACGTACCGCACGAATTACAAGGAAGTCACCGACTGCAGATGGCACACGCATTCCGGCGGCAAGAGTTGCAGGGTTGGGAAAAGGATCGGCGAACTCTTCACCCTTCTTGTATGCATTCACTAAGGGTGAACAGCCTTCGGCCTGAACACAAATCATTCTCGGGCGCTCGATCCCGATCCACCCGAGTTTCTCCATCTCATCAAGAGCTTTCCAGATACCTATAATTCCAGTGCCACCACCCGTTGGGTATATCACGACATCTGGAATTTCGAATCCAAGCTGTTCGACGATTTCATAACCCATCGTCTTCTTGCCTTCAACTCGATATGGCTCTTTCAGGGTTGATACATCGAACAAGCCATGTTCTTCCGCCGCCTGACCAGAGATTCGACCTGCGTCTGTAATGAAACCGTCTACAAGGTTCAGGACAGCTCCATACGCTAGGCATTCGATCTGGTTTGCCATAGGAGCGTCGCTCGGCATATAAACGTGTGCTTCGATACCCGCCGCCGCTGCATAAGCCGACATAGCGCCAGCCGCATTGCCTGCAGAGGGCATCGTTAGTTTCATTTGACCTAACTCACGTGCTTTTGATACAGCAGCCGACAGTCCGCGAGCTTTAAAAGATCCAGTCGGGTTTACTCCCTCATCCTTTATAAGCAGCGAGCTCATTCCCAGATATGGGCCCAATCGACCAGCCACATGCAGGGGTGTAAAGCCTTCACCGAGCGTCACAATATTCGAAGGATCGATGACGGGCATCACTTCTCGATATCGCCACATGTTTGGTTCACGACCAGCGAGCGAGTCTTTCGTGAGAGTTTCTGCCGCCTTCGTGAGATCATAACGAGCCAAATATGGTTTGCCGTTTTTTGGGCTCAGGCGGTGCGGAAATTCGTGGCTTGCAGTTTCACCAGACAGTGAACATTCAAGATGTGTAATTTGGCTACGAAACGTTGTTCGATCTGACAAGCGATTCTCCGTGCATGGTTCAATATCTAATCCAGAGTACGGGAGGCGAGTATGCCTAATAACGCTTAGTTCTCGGCTATTAAAATACTCAGAATTCTCACTCCCGGTATCGTAGCAGTCTCAGGATCGCGCTCTGCCATCCCCGTGACAATGTCCAATCCATTGGTAACCCGACCGAATATAGTGTGACAAGAGACTGAGTCGTCGGCGCAGTTCTTCTTAACGCCATTTTCATACGGGTCAAGCCAGGTTGCGGCATCATGACTAATGAAGAACTGACTACCGTTCGTATTTGATCCGGCGTTGGCCATCGAAAGCACGCCAGCAGAATCATGATATAGCCCTCGACCAAACTCGTCGTTGAACGTATATCCGGGACCGCCAGACCCATCTCCTACCGGATCACCAGCCTGTGAAACAAATCCTGTGATCACACGATGAAATTCGAGACCATCGTAAAAGCCGATCCGAGATAGATTAATAAAGTTTTCGACCGTCATTGGAGCAACATCATCGAACAATTCGATCTCGATCTGTCCTGCGTCAGTTGATATTACAGCTGAGTAGTTCAACGAGGTATCAAGTGCTGCTATCGGCGCTCTTGGCTTATCGCCAGCGATAAGCATCTGTGGTTCGCCTTCGAACGCAGGCACTGTAACAGGGTCGCCATACTCCCTAGGACGCCATGACATCCGAGTAGGTACCTCGGAAGAATCTACGACTCGCCGCAAGCCACTTCCATCCGAATCGACCAGCCAACCAGCGCCAAGCAACGAGTCAATAGCGACGATTTCTGATCCATCAGGCGACCATGCCGCTACCAAAAATCCCAGATCGGATTCGACGAACACCGCGCTTGATAAATCAAGGTCGAGAGTCCCAATATCAAGAACCCCTTCATTGGTTGCCAGACCAACATGGACACCTGCACCATCGGGTGTCCACCCGAAGCCTACGCTCCCGAATGGCCCCAGCACTTCTGGGGGTTTTATCAGTAAAGGATCAAACATCATGACTCGCACTAATCCTTCAGATGTGTTTTGAGACGCCAATATCTGGGTTCCGTCAGGTGACCAAAAAGGAAGAATGTGTTGAGCAGTGTCATCGTCGCTGATGCGCGTTGAAGATTCCAGTGTGATCGGATTCGTGACTACATCTCCGGGAATATCAGCCACGTACAACTGCCAAGCATCTCCACCGAGGCTCACAAATGCGATTGAGTTCCCATCAGGTGAAATACTCGGCATCGACACTCCACCTGCAACATCGGTCAATTGAACGATTTCTCGCGTCGAAAGATCAAGGGCGTACACCTGCAACTGACCTGTAGGGTCAGAGACGTATAGCAGTTGCGAACCATCTGGCGACCACGCTGGAGCCAGTTCAACAAATCCATTGTTGTTAAAACTAAGGTCGGCCGGCCCTACCTGTGCCGTCTCCAAATCGATAAAAAATATCCCGCCACCATCTTGATCGATAAATTCCACAGCGATGATGTTTGACGACCTCTGCCTAATGTTGACGTCAGAATGAGTAACTATGTCGAAATCATTTTTTGCGACACCTGCCGGCAGTGATACTGTGATGGCATTTTCGAAATCACCAATCTCATACCCAGCGATAAATACAGCTGTTTCGTTTCCACGACCTGCCACCGAATACTCATATACGTACTCTTCTGCCTCGATTTCCAATATGTTGCCATGTGCATCGGTTGCGATGACGACAAATGGTGATCCCGCAGCAATCGGAACTGAGTCGTGGTCAGGGATGATGTGGATAGCATCAACCGCACCAGCAGCAATCGTTACCGGAGCGACAGTGACCGTATCAATCCCATTCAGTGTGGCTCTAGCGGTAACTCCTGAATCTGAGTGGGAACCGGCGATCGTACCAGCAGTGAACAAACCTGACTGAGTGATCGTGCCCAATTCGAGATCCGAAACACTCCAGACTAGCTCGTCTATTTCGAGTCTGTTTTCGAATCTATCTGTGGCGAATGCCACAAGTTGAACTGATTCACCGATTTCAAGACTGGATGGAAGATTCGACACGTGCACCTGATCCAGAATGCCGGGGCGGATTACACCGGAAATAGTTGCTTCGATCACTTCACCATCGAGTTCGACTTCGACTTTAACCAGTTCGACTTCGCCGTTTGAAGCCATCGTGCTCGGTTTGAACAATCCAGTTGAATCTACTGTGTCGCCATCGCGCACAGCCGTGAACAACACGAGCGCTGAATCCAGCACGTGCCCGGCTTCATCTACTACTTGAACATTTATTGACCCGGACCTGCCGACTCGAATATCAAGTTCGTTCGGAACAATTGAAAATGCATGCAGAGAACCTTCAGTAATTTCGATATCGGCCTGATCGGAAGCTGTTACCCCAAGTCGTTCGAATTCGACCGTGATCGCATTTTCAAACAGCCCTATATCAGTCCCTGCTGTGAATTTTCCTTTTGTATCTATATCTCCGACAGAATCATCGACGCTCCAGATGAAATTAGCGTCTCCCACGGGGTTACCTAACACATCGAACGCACATGCGGTGAACTGAACGGATTCGAACGACGAAGCGGAAGTTCTGTCAGCTCGAATTACTATCCAACCTGCCTCGCCAGGCACCACTGAAATCTGGGTTTGCGCTATGGCGATGACATCGCCTCGCTCTGCAGTAAGGGTGACTATAAACTCGCCTGCAAATTCGAACGTGTGAGTAGGTTCAAGTTCGGTACTGCCAGATCCATCACCAAAATCCCAACGGTAACTGCCAGCATCAGCGAATTCCCCAAGAATGAATGAAACCTCGAACGGAGCAGAACCGAGGACATCAGTCGCACTAAAATCGGCGATTGGTTCCGATGAACAGCCCACGAACAGCAAGAATACAAGGCCCACAACGACGTACATCGAACGTCGATACTTTGCTGTTAGCGCGTGGTGGAATAAATCAAATTTTGCGATGCCGTTCAGAACTATCTCCGATGGGTATATAGGTGAAAGTCTATGTCTGACCCCAAGTTGTAGGTACCACATACGTTACGTCATAGTTGCAAATTAGGATTGGTCTACTAATTTCCCTGAACTGCTCACAGGGTCAACAAGCGAACTCTAATCCATATGTGAACACGTAGGTGAACATGGGGTTCACACGAACGAAGAAAATCCGACACAAATCTAATCTTTATTCATACGAAGATTTAACGCGCCATATGCGAGCACTTAACAGAGCAGGTTTCGGTCAGTTTCTATGCCTCTAAAAATCCTCATTGTCGATGACGAGCCAGATATCCTCGAGCTAGTACAGACTCGGCTCGAAATGGCTGGCTACGAAACAATCACAGCTGAAAGTGGTGAAGCGGCACTCAAGAGCTTTTTCACGACTCGACCTGATCTCGCCTTACTAGATGTTGAGATGCCCGGTATGGACGGTTTTGAACTATGCGAACGGATTCGGCAGATGTCCGATGTCCCGATAATTTTTCTTACAGCATTCGGCTCTGAAGCTCATAGAGTCAAAGGACTACAAGTTGGTGCTGATGATTACATCGTGAAGCCGTTCTCCAAAAATGAACTTGTGGCGCGAGTCGAGGCAAATCTCCGTCGGGCATCGATGCCATCTATCCAACGTGATGAGCAGGTCTATGCTGACCCAGCGCTTACGATCAACCACAGCGCACATCTCGTCACGGTTCGAGGCAACGAAATTTCGCTTTCTCCGCTTGAATACCGATTACTGACAGCCTTACTGAAGCACCCGGGGCAGGTTTTGAGCCATAATCAGTTGCTCCATCTCGCTTGGGGACCGAACTCCACGGAAACTTCCACCGATAGTGTCAGGTTGTACATTTCATACATTCGAGGCAAGATCGAAGAAGACCCTAAACACCCACGACTTGTCGAGACTGTCCGCGAATTCGGCTATCGCTACGTTCGCCCGCTTGGTAATACTGAGCGCTTCGCAGCCTAGTAAATTGAGGGATAGCTCTTGTGTGAAGGGTCTGTCGGCAAATTTCGGTACAAAATATTAGCGATCCGGCCCAAAAATCCCGAAACAACAAGCATTCACGAACGAACTCTGGTGTTATGAATTAAACCGAGCGGGGATCAATTGCCGCTCTGAGCAGTAACCGGAACATCTCAATCGTAGGCTATTTCCTTCACTAACCCTGAACATCGCCTGACCCTCATAACTTCAATATTGACGGACGGATTATCGTTTTCACCCTTAAAATTGTGTCGATAGTGGTCATTAGTGATGAGTGTGTACGGTTAATCTGTCACGCACCAAAACTTAATGTAGTGCAAAATTATTGTCCAGAGTCTACAAGGGTGCAC
This sequence comes from Chloroflexota bacterium, assembly GCA_013204545.1. Taxonomy (GTDB): domain Bacteria; phylum Chloroflexota; class Dehalococcoidia; order Lucifugimonadales; family Lucifugimonadaceae; genus Lucifugimonas. Next base: position 12,529 of record JABMNN010000106.1, read on the forward strand.
GTTAAAGACCTAAGTGAACCCATCATCGGTGATGCAAATCTTTATGCTGATTACCGCAACGTGTAGCCTGACTAGACGAAGCGGTATTTAGCGGAAGTTGCCCTACTCAGGACGCTCGGCAACTGGCAGTGCGACCGTAAAAGCTGACCCTTTGCCAAATTCACTTTCTAGTCGGATCGATCCGCCTTGAGTTTCGACAAGTGTTTTGGTGATCGCTAATCCCAGACCTGTACTGCCTGGAGGCCTCTTACCGTTGTTCGAAATGCGAACGAATTTGTCGAAAATTCGTGCCTGATTCTCCGGCCGGATACCTTCACCAGTGTCACGAACTGTAATCTCGATATGATCTCCAACCAGTTTCCCGGAAATAGTCACACTTCCATCCTGTTGCGTGTAACGCACAGCGTTAGTGATTAAGTTAGAAAATACCTGAGCGCAGCGTTCACGGTCAGCCCAAACGGCTCTCATTTTTTCCGGCAATTTCAATCTGAAACTGAGCTGTTTCTCAGCAAATTGTGGAGCCATAGATTCCGTAAGTTCTGCTAACAGGCCCTGAAGTGACACTTCACTGAGTTCAAGTGCGAGGTTGCCTGCCTCCAGCCTCGAGATATCGAGTAAGTCTCCAACTAGGCGGCTCAGCCTCAGACCGTTGGTGTGTGCTTTGTGAAGCAGACGTTCCATTCCGGGATTCACCTCACCGCCCGCACCGTCCAGAATCAACTCGATAAATCCAGTGAGTGACGTGAGTGGAGTTCGAAGCTCATGAGAAACCATCGACACGAATTCTGATTTCGATTGATCTACCGTTCGCTCTTGAGTTACGTCTCGAAAAACCCAAAGACGCCCCAAGTACTCAGATGTTCCACTAGTCGCAGGCGCTGATGTCATTGAGAGAATTCGGTGCTCCGGAGCAACAATCTGCACGTCTTCTGACGTAACAGCAAGCTCGTGGTTGTGATTGATTTCCGTAAGCCGGCTGATGAACTTACGGCGATTACCGAACTTAACACCAACGCCTGTCCGAGCGGATTCCCAGTCCGAACCAATTATCGATTCCGAGTTATCAAATCCAAATACATCCGCATACGACTGATTCGCCCAAACAATTCGATCTTCATCATCTACGAGAAGTATTGATTCAAGAGCTGAGTCCAGAAGGATATTCATACGGCGTGTCATTAATGTCAGGTCTGATTGAACTGACTGTCGCCCTGCGATCAGCGAGTACATAGATACAGTTGCAAGTCCAGTAATAACTAGGCCTGCAGCTAACACGATTAGCCATAACTCAGACTCAAGACGAGTAATTCCGTAACCTTCAGGTTGACTAAACTGAAGTTGCCAGTCCCGACCTGCCAAGTTGAGTTCAATTACATGGCTGGTTCCGATCGTCCACTCCTCGTTGGTATTTCCATTCGGAACGGGAAATACTTCCTGCTCTTCGCCAACATCACCGATATCGACTACTCTGAAATCGATGTCGCCCAATCCGGCCCGCTCGACTGGGCCCGCTAGGAAATCAGCGACCCGATACACACCCGTGCCGAATCCCCGAAGTTTTGACACTCCGAGAAGATCGTCGTGCTGATCAAAAATTGGGGTGAATACCAGCACAACAGCTTGATCGTGCGGATTCGAAGCAGACGGAACTGGGGGAGAGGCGACGATCTGCCGTTCCGTCTCCGCTTTATTCATCAGAGGGGTATATCTCGGGTGGAATGCCAGATCTTCACCTGGGTTCAAGATTCCGAGAGTTTCCGGATAAGTGAAGGCAACGGGCATGTAGAAATCTTGGTATCCGTCTGACCCCAGTTCAAAATCGTCATTAAGCTGTAATGACATCATACGATTGAATCCGGCGGTGTCGTCGGCGGCAACTTTTTTTATGTACCCCAACGCGTGGACCGACCAGCTGGCGCGTTCAAGGGCTGACGCGAACGTTCTGAATTGAGATGGATTAACGTCATCGGACGCTTCAAGGAATCCCTGAATGGCTGCCAACTCACTAAGACTCTTGTTGAACTCAGAATCGACTTCCAACGATACGGAATCAACCAATTCATCGAATCTCAAATCACTCTGAGACTGGTTGATACTTCGAATCGAAATAGCGGTGGCCAATGTCATTGCTAATAACATCGCCAACGTCGCGGCGGCGGCAAATGAGGGCAATCTCTGCAGCAAATGACCGGTAGACGCCTCTTTAGCGACCAGTGGTTGCTCGCCCTGTTTTACTGACCTTGGAATGGCTGGATTGGCCAATGCTAGACTTCGCCAACTCTTTTTAATTGTCACAGTACTTATTAGCACTACGAATCGAGATATTTATCTCATTACCAACATCATCAAAGATGAAGGTGTGGTTAGCGTTGGAGTCGACACGTAGCCCGCGTGTGACCTGACTCTGAACTTACCGATGAGTTGCACAATAACCGAGGAATCTATATCGATAATTTCTGGTTGTCAGCCCATATCAGGGTTCGCTCAAGATTTACAGACAACCGCTCGGCGATAAGCACAGCGCAATCTTTCAGTGCTACCGTTTGTCCGGTTTCCAGTTCGATCGATGTGAACGGTAAATCCGGCATACCGCACGGAATTATGTGCTGAAAATAAGTAAGATCGGTTGACACATTCAAAGCGAAGCCGTGCATCGTTACCCCGCTAGATATTCGAACCCCTATAGCGGCGATTTTTCTACCCTGTGGGTTGTGTCCAGGATCACGTATTTCGTTAGGAACACCACCTACCCAAACTCCGGTTTCGCCGTCAACAAGATGTGCATCGATATTGTATTCGCCCAATGTTTCGATAATCGATTTCTCAAGCATTCGCACGTAACTCACCGGCCCTAGCTTAGCGACTCGAACATCGATAATCGGATACCCGACTAACTGACCAGGGCCATGATAAGTCGCCTCTCCGCCACGGTCGGTCTCGTGTATTTCGACTCCGTCGGCAATCAGTTTCAAGCGATCCGTAACAAGATGAGTGTCATCGGCTCGACGACCGAGGGTAATCACGTGAGTGTGTTCCAGCAAAAGCAGCGAGTCGGTAATGAAATTTGACTTTCGCTGAGCAAGCCGTGAGATTTGGAGTTCGAGCCCGGAACCGTAATCGATCATGCCAAGCCAAGTCGCCTGAAGGTCATGTCCGAATCGTCCGGTCACGACGCTCACTTCAGGACTGTCTGGAGGTCGATAGATTCTAGTCCGGACTTCACCATTTGCAGGAACTTCGAGGCTTCTGCACCATCGACAATTCGATGATCGAATGACAGGCAGATGTTCATCATCGAACGAACTACGATTTCATCTTCGCCATTACTCGAAATTACAACCGGGCGTTTTACGATGGCTTCAGTGGTAAGAATCGCAGCTTGAGGATGGTTGATGATAGCGCCACCCCATACCGACCCAAGTGCCCCAGTGTTATTTAACGTGAAAGTGCCGCCTCGAACATCATCAATAGTCATTGCACCAGAACGAGCACGCTGAACTATCCCGTTTAGCATCCCGGCCAGTTCAACAATCGTGGCGTCTTGAGCGCCGTGAACAACGGGAACAACCAGCCCTTCTCCCGCTGCGACTGCCACACCGACATTAATCGATTTCTTGAGCACTATTTTTCCGTCGAGCCAACTCGAGTTGATTTGCGGATTCGTCCTTAGTGCGCTCGTCACTACCCATAATGTGATCGGTAAAAAGGTAAGGCGAACTCCGTGCTCACTCTCGAACCGTACCCTGTTGGCTGCACGCCATTCGACCATTCCACTGACATCGACTTCAATCGCCGACCAAGCATGCGGAATCTCGGACATCGATTTGACCATGTGATTGGCGATCATTCGCCGAATCGGAGTTGGTTCGACGACTATGTCCCCACTCGAAGGATTCGATTGCGATGCCGCTATTTCAACATTTCCTGCAACACCAGAATCGACAACTGCTTGAACGTCCTGCTTTGTAATCCGACCACCAAGACCAGTGCCGACAAGGCATCTCAGATCAATGTCGTGTTGTGCGGCCAATCGAGTGACAACTGGAGAAAATCCTTTTTGTCGACTAGACGGTTCACTCTCCATCGATGTACGAGTACCACCACTCCCAGGGACAGATTCCATCACCTCAGGTTCAAAAATCGACAGACTGGTATCGACGAACTCTCCGCCTGTCGGACCGACGTTCGCACCTTGAACCAACGTACCGATACGGCTCGCAAACGACGACGTTGTGGCATTGGCGGGCATATCAGCATCGTCAGCTACGCTCATTTCGGCGATGACTGATCCCATAAGCACGGTCTCGCCTTCTTCAACGTGGATTTTTGTGAGAGTCCCAGTGGCCGGAGATGGAACGTCCATGCTTACTTTGTCGGTGATCACCTCGACCAGTGGATCGTATTTCTCTATCGCATCGCCTGGTGCTTTTAGCCACTTGCCAATCACAGCTTCGGTGACCGATTCACCGACGTGCGGCAATTCGATATTGAACGCCATCGTTAAATCTCCGCCAGCTTTGTGATCGCTGCCAAAATCTTGTCAGGGGAAGGCATGAAAGCAGCTTCTTGTATCGGAGAAAATGGCATCGGAGGGATCTCGGGTGGCCCCAATCTAGTAATCGGGCCATCCAGATCAAAGAAACATCGCTCACCAATAATTGCTGCAACCTCCGAAGAAATACTGACTGAAAGCGTATCCTCCTGAACTATCAAGGCCTTGCCTGTCCGAGAAACTGATTCAACGATAGCGTCTTCGTCAAGAGGGCGCAGTGTACGCAAGTCGAGCACCTCAACACTAATACCATTAGCTGCTGCCATGTCAGCAGCTTGGAGAGCGTAGTGGAGCATTAATCCATAGGCAATGATCGTTAGATCTGTACCTGGGCGTTTTATCTCGGCTTTGCCAATCGGAATTGTGTAGTCAGCATCAGGCACATCACCTTTCACAAGCCTGTAAGTACGCTTGTGTTCGAGGAAGATCACGGGGTCATTCGTCCGAATAGCTGTAGCAAGTAGACCCTTGGCATCAAACGGAGTTGCAGGGGCTACGACGGAGAGACCCGGTGTGTGTGCAAACAGTACTTCGATGCTCTGGGAGTGGTACAAGCCGCCTCTGACGCCACCTCCGTATGGCACACGTACAGTCATAGGAGCAGTCTTTACGCCATTAGTGCCATAACGCACTTTTGACGCTTCCCCCACAAGTTGGTTAATTGCTGGCCACACAAAATCTGCGAACTGGATTTCAGCAATCGGCCGCATGCCATTCACAGCTGCACCAAGCGCTATGCCGCATATTGAAGACTCTGCCAGTGGGGTGTCGATCACGCGGTCTTCGCCAAATTCGTCGATCAGACCGTCAGTTGCAAGGAATACCCCACCGCGTATTCCAACGTCCTCACCGAGAACGATGACAGAACTGTCACGTCGCATTTCCGCTTGAATTGTTGCTCGAACCGCTTCGATTACTGTCCTCTCGGTCATTAAGAATGACCTCCTGAAGAATCGATCACATGATCAAACATCGATTCAACACTCGGGTAGGGTTCAGCATCGACGGTGTCGGTAGCAAGGTTTACTCTTTTTTTAGCAAGAGCGTGTATTTCTTCATCTCCAGAATCCGTAAGTTGGCCACGGCGTTTAAGTAGTTCAGCCAAGATGCGGATCGGATCTCGGTTCAACATCTGAACGATATCTTCTGATGAACGATACCGAGTGTGATCATCGTCAGTTGTGTGAGGAAGCAAACGCTCGACCGACGCCTCGATCAATGTTGGTCCATCCCCAGCTCTCGCCCGTTCAATTGCTACATTGGTCACTTCGTAAACAGCGCCAACGTCGGTTCCATCTACCTGTACTCCGGGGAACCCGTATCCAACAGCCCGACTTGCAACGCTCTCCACACCCATCTGCTTTTCGAGAGGCACTGATATTGCATATCGATTGTTTTCACAGAAGAAGATCACAGGGAGCTTGTGTATCCCCGCGAAGTTCATCGCCTCGTGTGTATCACCCTGGGAAGACGCACCATCACCGAAGAAAACTACCGTTACCGCGTCAGAGCCCTTCAGTTTGTCGGCAAGGGCAACACCCGCGGCTTGAGGGAGTTGGGTCGCTATGACGTTCGAGAAATTGAACAGGTCAACCCTTGGGTGGGCGCCATGAAGCGGGAACTGCCTTGCACCACTCATCGGGTCGTCTGTTTTTGCAAGGAATCCGCGTAACATTTCTTCCGGTTCAGTACCGAGCGCCATCATGGCTGCGAACTGACGATAGTAGATCAGATAGTGATCTTTTGAAGGATCAGTAGCTTCGATGCATGCAAGTTGAGCCGCTTCGTGACCTTGTGCAGAGGCGGCAATCGCTGCCTTTCCCTGTCGGTTTAGTAACCAGACCCGTTCATCTAAGTGTCGACTTAGCACCATAGTCTGATAAAGCTCTAGCAGGCGCTCGCCCGAGAGTTGGCTATTTGAATTTGATGGTTGATTGGCTGTTGCTGACATGAACGGACATTATAGAAGCGATGAGCACCGGTGATAGACCAGAATAACGGCTAAGGCACAAGAAAATGCAAGACTCAGTCACTTCAACAATGTTGTTGGATATACTTTTTCATTGTGATTTTCGTGCACGCCGCAACGTGCGATTGCAAATAACTATTCGTGGAGAACAGACAGAATGAAACGGCTGCTAACACTATTTGCACTGCTGACTATCTCGTCGCTCATTTTCGTAGCGTGTGGTGAAGACGCCCCCGAACCGACCTCGACTCCGGCGACAGCGCCTGCCGCTACCGGTGGTCAGATCGACGCTAATGCGAAAATGCTGTCACCCGGTGATGCTGCCCAACCGCCTGCCGGAGCGCTCGACATCTCGAAGACTTACTACGCTACGTTCAAAACCGAGGCTGGTGACTTCAAAGTATTGCTCTTCGATGACGAAGCTCCTCTGACCGTCGAAAATTTCATCAACCTTGCGACGATTGGGTTTTACGACGGAACAATGTTTCACCGTGTGATCGCTGATTTCATGGCACAAGGTGGTGACCCTGCAGGCACCGGCGCTGGCGGTCCTGGTTACAGATTCCGCGACGAGTTCGACGCTACACGCCGACACAGTAAGCCAGGAATTCTCTCGATGGCGAATGCCGGACCAAATACCAACGGTAGTCAGTTTTTCATCACGTTCGTGCCAACGCCTCACCTCGATGATGTACACAGTGTGTTCGGCGAGGTAGTCGAAGGATTCGAAAACGTTATGAACATCGAAATACGAGATCCAGGGACAGCGCAGCTACCCGGCGACATCATTGAAACCATCATCGTTACTGAAAGCTAAACGGCGAGAGAACGTTCACAAATCAATCTATATTTAGGAGAAATCATGGCAGATCTGGCACCACCATCTGGTGAACTCGACAAATCAAAGTCTTACACCGCCACGTTCAAAACTGAGCGCGGCGAGTTCGAAATCATTCTGTACGCAAATGATGCACCGCTAACCGTCGAGAACTTTGTCAATCTCGCACGCTCTGAGTTTTACGATGGAACCACTTTCCATCGTGTAATCCCTGGATTCATGGTTCAGGGTGGCGATCCGACCGGAACTGGCACTGGCGGTCCGGGCTATCGCTTCGGTGACGAGTTCAACCGTAGCTTGCGCCACGATTCAGAAGGCATTCTTTCGATGGCAAATGCTGGACCGGGCACCAATGGGAGTCAGTTCTTCATTACCCTTGCCCCGACTCCTCACCTCGATGGCAAGCACTCCGTATTCGGCAAGGTCATCAGAAACATGGACGTTGTGAAAGCGATCCGCGAGCGAGACCCGATGGGAGATCCTGAACCAGGCGATGTCATCGAAACTATCGTCATCAACGAGAATTAGCAACAACTGCTAACCGACGGACATAAGAATTAAAACAGGCCACTCGTAACGAGTGGCCTGTTTTAATTTGCGCTAAATTCCTTCGGGTACAATTTAGTCACCTGAAGACGAGGCAAATGCTGCATCGCCCATCATCGAACGGTCTGTGTTGATAGATTCTTCATTAGTTGCCCTTTCAGCTTCCAGTTGAAAGGTAAAGAGCCGACCACCGACGCCCAGCCAAACGTTCTCACCGAGTTCGACTTCAGGCCCAACGGGTCGACTGTTGACTCGCATCGAGGGATCACCAACAGCGCGCTTGTGGATCAATTTGACCATGTCTCCGCTGAACTGAAATGAACCACCAGCGAATGGCAATTGGGCAACTTCATCAGCATCAACGCTGTTCTTCGCAAACAATCGTTTGTACAAGCTTCGGTTCAGTCGTGAAAAATCAACTACGACTCGATCAGCATCGTCCAGTATGTAGCCGAAAGGCGATGTTTTACGACCAACCCATAATGTAAATCCTGCCGCAACAATGAGTAACCCACCTATCACCATGAAAGTCCAGACAGGCAGTCCCAGAATCAAATTCGGTTCTTCAACTACCAAAGCTGAAGATGTCGCAACGGGAGCAGCACGTGTATATGCACGCCCTTCGTAAACACCGTCAAGTGCTACTTCGACTTCATAAGCTCCCGTTTCAGGGATGATCGCAGCAATATCAAATTCCCATGCCAACCCTAGTTCAGGTTCGTCGACTGAGAGCACGATTGCATCGACCTTGCCGCCGGCGCCGTTCAACA
>JABMNN010000107.1 GCA_013204545.1 Chloroflexota bacterium
CAGTCGTATTGCTTGATGAGCTTTTATGGCTCGGTGATGTGATCGACACGGAAGGTTTTGTGGCATCTACAACCACTGCTTCGCTAATAAGTTTCAAAGGACTTGCATCGGCGTACTCGATCGTAACGGTATTACCATCGACAACTTTGATGACAGGACGTGTGGTTGAAGTCGCGTCGATTGCACCAGTAACGACAGTGGCAACACCGGTTTTAAACGTCGCAGAAAAAGTGTGGGAGGTGGGGGCCGTTTCTAGAAGATTGAGTATAAAACCAACTGGATCTGACGGGCTACGAAGAGTGACTGAAGTCCCGTCTTTGTGTTCACTACGGTAGGTAACCGTGAAATTTTCAGCAGAAGCGACTGTTTGCGCGTTCACTACCTGAAAGGTGCCTGAGTCCTTGTTCACCCACTGGACAATTGCCTTTGTTGTGTTGAGCTGCAAGTCACTGGCAGTCACTTCACCATCAGCATTAAAATCGCCAATGGATGAGTTTTGAAGTTTGAAGACAGTCGTATCGCCAGGTATGCCCATCGGCAATTCGTACAGATTGCTGGTCGAATCAGTCGCTTCGAACTCATGCAGTACCGTGACGTTCAAATCTGGATCGAACACCGTCACGGTGACTTCCGAAGCAAGATCCGTGTGAGCGGGGTTAACGCTCAATGTGCCAATTTGAGATGCGAACACTGTGTTAGCGTCGCCAGCTGGCGCGACGAACCCAACTATTGCGAGCACCATCGCAAACAGAAGAATTTTGGAGCGCCTAGTTAGTGATTGGCAACCAGAATTACGTCTCAGAACTATTCCCATATCCTGAGATTAGCCACGATTGGCAAATCAGGCATGTGTGCCTGCATGTGAGGACTGGGCACTAAGCACTTGTGCGCCTACGCACATGCGCATGAGGCGTATGCTCGCATACCGATGATTCAGCGCCGAGGGGCAAGTCTAACGCTACGCGCTTTCCTTTACGAAATTAACGAAGAAGCTAAAGCAGCGGGAGAATCACGTGAGATGGCCGTATTTCATCTCGAAATACCCGGTTATGCGCCACAATTCCACTGGTCTCATGGGCGTTGTTTCGACCTGTCTGCCAATTGCGACCCCATCTAGGGAAGCTGCTGCTGGAAATGGCTACTCGCAATCGATGCCCTTGCTGGAACACGTAACTCGTCGCCCATAGATCGACTACAAACTCCATCGGCATGTGCGGAACAAGTGCAATTGGCTTCTCGAAAGAATCCTTGAACCGAGCACGAAGTATGCCGTCACATACCAACATCGATGTACCATCCGGATGAACATCGGTGATTCTAACGACCCAGTCGGTGTCGAGTGCTGAGGATGAAGCATGCAAAACGGCCTTCACAGGTCCGGTCACATCGAGAGGTTCCCCTAGAACATTTGTTGTGTAGGTGAGTACGTTGTCTTCGTACCCGCGTTGATCTCGAGGACCGTTGTTATCGCCGAGATGCCCTCCACCAAATGACCGGATCGGGTTCGCAGGATCTGAGTCATATTCATCGAACACTTCACCGAACAAGTCTGGTTTCTCTGTCGCCAAGACACCATCGTTGAGAGAATTTACCGTTCCTGATTTACCCGGAGAAAGATAGAACGGCGTGTATTTGGCTCCTATTGGTGGCCAATCGTCGAACTCACGCCACTTGTTGATGCCCATAGCAAACAGTTTCACGGGCTTGTCGGAATCGACGCCGTTTTCGATGCCTTTGAGCCAGTGGTCAAACCATCGAAGACGAGTTTCAAACCAGCCCACGATTGCCTGTTCGCCGAAATCGACTTCACCTGCTTCACGCATGTCACCGGGACTCGGGTTGTGTACCCAGGGTCCAATAGTCATTCGCTGACCGGTTCGTGCTTGGGGTGTCGCTGCCTTCGAGCGCATACCCTCATAATTTCTGATCGTGCCAATCAAGAAGCAGTCGAACCAACTCCCAAAGTGGTGAACAGGCACTTTGACACGGTCATGCGAACGAGCGTTGCTGAATTCTTCCCAATAATCATCATGATTCGGATGATCCATCCATTCGCCAAACCAGTCGTGTAAATCTGCAATTGGCAATAAAGGAGAAATGGGCGAATGTTCAAGCCATTTCGGATATTCATTTGACGCTTCATTCACGCGTTCATAGATTGCATTTTCTCTTCCGTCAGGAGCTAGTTTTCGTGCGTTTGTTGCCGTGTGTTTAAGGGTCCACATGACGTTGAACCCATGCTCGAAAGCACCCCCTCTATAGACCCATTCGTCGTAGTAATCTGCGGATGATTGACGGACAAATTGAGCCACGAGATGAGGTGGCTGAGTCGATAACATTCGATACTGTGTTGCGCCAGAGTACGAGCCGCCTATAGTACCAATTTTACCGTTCGACCATGGCTGTTCGGCAACCCACTCAACGGTGTCGAAGCCGTCTTGATTCACTCCATCTCCGTCATCTCTAAACGGGTAAAATTCGCCATCAGAAGCGAAGCGACCTCGTACATCCTGGACGACCGTCACATAGCCGTGTGAACCGTAAAATTCTCCGGCTTTGAGGTTCGACTCGGAAGACGTTCCTTTGTTGTACGGTGTCCGCTCGATGAGCACCGGAAATTCACCGTCAAAATCGGGTCGCCACACATCGGCACGTAGGATCGTTCCGTCCCTCATGGGGACCTCGATATTCCGCTCAATTATTACACCGTATTTGCCGTCAAGTGCATCCATAAAACCGATTCCTTCAAATTCAAAGATAGCCCAAGGAACAACACTCCTACAAAAAATGTGGCACTGCCACTACATGCCAGCTCCACCATCGACCGTGATCATCGATCCGGTAATCATTGCCGCATCGTCAGTTGCGGCAAACATGAACGCATTTGCTATATCTTCTGGTCGCTGCAATCGACCGAGCGGTGTGGCTTTCAAGCGTCGTTCGAAATTTTCGGGATTGTCGATGCTTGTCTCCCAACTGTTGGGACTGTGTTCGTTGTTTCCTCGAATGAACGGGGTATCGACGTGACCTGGAGAGATAATTACACAGCGAATGTTGTCTTTGGCAAACGATTGCGCAGCCGAGCGAGTCAATCCAACCATTCCCATTTTCTGAGCTGCGTAAGCAGGACTCCCTCCACCTAGACGTATAGACGCGAGCGATCCCATGTTCAGAATCACACCAGAGCCAGCCTTACGCATCGAGGGAACGACAGCCTTGATGCCAATAAACGCGCCATTTAGACCAACTTCCATGATCAGCCGGAACTGATCTTCGGTCTGCTCTTCGAATCCAACTCTGAAGTTAGCCCCAGCATTGTTACATAACAAGCTTACCGGGCCTATCTCAGCTTCCGTACGAGCGACGGCATCACCCCATGCAGCAGCGTTTCTTACATCGAGTTCGACAGCGATCGCTCTTCCGCCAGCTTTCGTAATTTCGGCGGCAACAGTCTCAGCAGCTTCAAATCGATTATCAGCAACACACACCGCTGATCCTTCAGTTGCGAACAGCCGAGCCTGTGCCCCGCCTATGGCACCACCACCACCCGTGATGATCGCAACTTTACCGAAGAGTCGACCCTTTGGTTCTGTTGTAGTCATATTCTCTATCCCAATACCAATCCGCCATCTGGACGTCGTGAACTCTCGCCAGTACCGGCCTCATACGGATACTTCGCCATTTCGTCGACTTTGATATCGATGCCAAGTCCGGGTGCATCTGAAGGGATGAAATAACCGTCTTTCACCTCGGAGATGTTCGAAACGATATTTTCCTTGAACGTGCCAGCCTCAGGTGCGAACTCGTTCACATCCCAGTTCGGGGTTGCCGTTGCGATGTGCGTATTCGCCATGTTTCCAATAGGACCCAAAAAGTGATGTGGAGCCATCTTGATATGGAAGCTTTCAGCAACCGCAGCGATTTTTTTCACGTGTGTAAACCCACCTGCGAGCCCGATGTCGGGCTTCAAGAAATTCACACCGGGAAGTGAACAGTATTCTCGGAATTCCCAAATAGTATTGTTCCGCTCCCCAACTGCCAACGGAATATTGACCTTGGCGCCTACTCCACCCATCGCCATCACGGAATCAGGTGCAATAGGGTCTTCATAAAAGTACGGCAGGAATTTCTCGATCTGCTGTGCGAATACGACCGATGATCCGGGGAACATGTTTCGGTGAATTTCGATCCCGATATCGAAATTCCATCCAACTTCTTCCCGCACAGCTTCAACGATTGCGGTGTTCTGGCGAATGAGATCACCGTGCGCCAGTTCGCCCCAATTGCTTGGGAATGGCGTCATTTTGAGAGCGGTGTAGCTATCGTTTTTTGCCATCCGAGCTGCTTTTGCGAAACTTTCAGGACTGGATAACGAGCCCGAATATCCATACGAACCAAGCAAAACAATCGCCCGAACTTTGTCTCGTACTTTTCCACCAAGAAGATCCCAGACAGGCGCGCCAAGCCGCTTACCTTTAATATCCCACAGCGCAATATCGATAGCCGAAAGAACTGCGGTGATTGCCGGACTTCGGAACGAGTATTTGCGATAAGCCGTATTCCATATGCGGTCAATATCACGGGGATCAAGTCCCTTGATGTCGTCTTCGATCCGGTGAACAATCACCTCTGTGGCATCGGCATAGCTCCAAAAATTACCTTCACCAACACCGTAAGTCCCGTCATCGCAGGTGACCCTCACGGTCAACCACTTCGATACCAACCAAGTCTCAATTTTCTCAATTTTCATAATTAACGCTGTCCGATGATTTGATGTGGAGCCCTCCCCCACTTGAAGAAGAAATTTCGGCAAGCCAAGCTCTTACTAATGCAGCCCATACAACGACGTATCGGTCACTGTCTCTATCAGCGACTGGATGTAGCCGTTTGCGTAGGCTTTTGCACGGTGACCCCAAGCAGTGTCGCCCTTCGTCATCGGCACGTGATCGTCCATGAAGAAGCCATCGAAGCCGTTCTCGGCGTAAATACGCATCGCCTTATACATGTCAACATGTCCCTTGTTCACGAACGTCTCGTGGAACTTCGGAACCGTGCCGGATACGTTGCGGAAATGAACGTATAGAACCCGTTCACGCTCCACAAAATATTCGATCATGTCGTAGATGCTCTCGCCGTTGTCTTTATCGGCACCCGCCATCTGCGAGAACGATCCCTGACAAAGCAGAATTGAGTTGTACGGACTATCGACAATATCGATCAGTCGTTTGTAACCCTCAAAATTGTGCAGTAGCTGCGGAACACCACCAACTTCGGGCATCGGCGGATCGACCGGGTGCAGACCCAGTTTCACGCCGTACTTTTCAGCAACCGGTGTGGCTTCCTTGACCCAGGTCTCAAGGCACTCCCACGCTCTGTCCAAAGATAGATCCCAGTCGATGACGTTCGGCCAGTTTTCGACCTCGGCATCGTATGCAGTACCCATTGCACCCCATCCAATGTCGACGTGACCAGTTCGGTAAAAACGTGGGTATCGCCAACTCATGGTGTACATAGGGATTCCGGCGTTACCAATGGCCTTGATGGTTTCGAGCATATTTTCGAGCTGCTCATCGAAGCGTGGACCACCAGCGATCATGTGATGTCGCATGTCAATCTGAGTGTTCTCAATAGCTGTTAGCTTCAATCCCCACTCTTCTACGCCGTTCTTCAAGCCAACGAGGTCGGCGAGTTCCCATTTCCCATTTTTCACCGGCACTGGTGGGGTGTTCAGAACGACATCTTGGACACCTAGTTGCGACATGAAGCGGAGAGCTTCTCGATTGGATGAGGAGTTGAGTCCCATTCCGATTCTCATTAGTTCGCTCCCTTCGTTACGGCACTCATATCCACCGGACCGCCGTATGCAACTTCCTTCTTCACTGACTCAATCACTCCCGCTATGTAGCCCTGAGCGAACAGTCGGGAGCGGTAACCTCCGAGGTTGCCTGGAAAGTCCTCGTCGTCGGTCATCAAAGGGCAATGATCGTCGATGAAGTTGCCTGTGAACCCTGCGTCTCGATAAGTACGCATCGCCTTCTTCATGTTGACGTATCCGGTGTTGATGAACTCTTCGTTGAACGCTGGAGCTTGACCGCTGACGTTGCGGAAGTGAACGTACATGATTTTATTTCGACAGCCGAAATACTCGATCATCTCGTAGATATCTTCGCCGGGCATTTCGCTGAATGTACCCTGACAGAACTCAATTGCGTTGTAGTCGGAATCCGTGATCTCGACTAAACGCTTGAATGCAGCAAAGCTGCGGAAAAGTCCTGGTACGCCGCCGCGCTGCGGGACAGGCGGATCTTCCGGGTGAATACCACAGCGCATCCCTACTTCTTCCGCGACCGGGGTCACAGCTTTGATCCAATATTCGAGAGCGTCCCACATCTGATTTTCGTTGATTTTCTCATTCGGGAACGTCGCTGGTCGATGGTTGTTCTCCCAGTCGTAGTTATATCCAGTTCCAAGCGCCCCACCTCGAACAATGGTTGCTTGTGCCCTACCCCAACTGTTGGGCATCCAGTTGTATCCATAAATTGGAATACCAGCATGACCCATATCACGGACTTGTTCTAACAAGTCTTCGATTAGCTCATCTTGTCTCGGACCGCCAAAAATCACATCGTGATATTCAAGTTGAGGAGAAAATCCACCCTCGATTGCAGCAAGCTTCAAGCCGTACGACTCGATCTTCATCCGGAGAGCTACATACTCGTGGTACTTCATATGCTGAGTTCCAGGTCCACCGTACACAAGGATATTTTGTATACCGAATTGTGCGGCTACCTGAAGTACTTCGTCGGTAGGGTTACCGTGCAGCGCTACCATCGGTTCCATCTGAAATTCCTTCTACTATCATCGAGTGACCAAAGACCGTAATTGCAACATCGGTTGTTCTCGAAATTCATCACATTGTCAGAGAGAAGGAATGTAGCACGCGGTGCCACAGATCATCTCTTGATTCAGGTTGATGTTGTGAGTATTCGGTCAACAAAACTAGAATAAAAACTCCACACCGCTGTTTAGTTACGCCAGTCATAACGATTTTATTTCTAATTCCTGTGAACCATCGTGTATGCAACATTCGCAGTCGATCCACTGGTAATGTGTCGGAGTCAATTGACACCGCACTTAATCAACAAGGTCACCAATGAAACTCCGATCTACATTCGTACTCGCCATTATCGCAGTGCTTATTGCCACAGCGGCAGCCTGTGGTTCTAGCTCGAAATCGAATGCAACAGGAATAGCAAAGATCACTCCATCTGAAACGATTTTCTCATTCGATGACCTCACAAATGTCAGATTCAAGAAGGGCAAGACCTTTGATGTTGAAGGGTTGACCGGAGCGACGAGTGCATACTGGGGCTTTTGGGGAATCGATCCGAATGATCGAAAAGAATACGAAGCTCGCTTCTACCCGACACATGCAGATGCTGTGGAATTCGGCACATCCTTTGCCGAAGAGCGGACTGGGCCAGATGCGATAATCAAGACAGGCGAAGGAAGTTGGGAAGAGGGTGCGAAAGAGGCTCGTGCTTGCACCCGCAGTGCTGGAGGAGATTCGTCGAATTGCCGCATTTCCAAATACGGCGATTACGTCATTTACGGCAATATGGTTCTGGTCTGTCAGGGACGAGATTCACAAACAGCACTCGAACAATGCGCCGCGCTACTCAAGCAAGTAGACCCAGCATCAGCTTCCAACGGGAGTTAATACAACCCGGTCTCCCCGGGTTCTGGGGGGATGATGTAGAGCCCTGCACCTTTACGTCGTGAACCTGGCATACCTGTGCTTTTTGACACGAGTGGGTTAGCCTGCATCTCGGCAATTGCGTTCTCGTCGAGGCTGAAGCCCCAACCCGGCGAATCGCCCATTTCGATAAACCCATCGACAATAAAATTGTCGATGGTGACACCTGTCGGTGGAGTTAGGTCTTTCACTTCCTGCGCAAGATGGTTCGGAGCCGCAGCTGCGACGTGAGCCATGCAACTTCCGGGCTGGCCAATAATCGAAACAGGCAACTCATATGCTTCAGCAAAATGAGCGATCTGAAGAAAGCTCGTAACTCCGAGCGTGCCGAACTGCACCACGTCGACGGCTTCGTTGTGGATCAGAGGGTAGAACTCATCTATTCCGTTGATGTTCTCGCCGGTAGCCACTGCGGTTTTGATGCCGCGGGATATCTGGCGAAGTCCACGATAGTCCCAACGACGTCCCGGTTCTTCCGCCCATGTAAGGTCATATTTTTCTTCGATGCGCGAGATGTATCGAATCGCCTGTTTTGCAGACCAGTATTCGTTTGAGTCGATCATCAACAATGGCTCTTTGGCGTTCTGTTTGAGAACATCACGCATGATCTCTAGGCGGCGCATGTCGGAATCGAAATCGAGGCCGACTTTTAACTTCCCTCCGTCAATTCCAAGATTTGCGTATGTCTGGTAAAACGCGGACAGCTCGTCATCGGTCATTCCCATATCTAAACCTGACGCATACGCCTTCACGCGTGGATCGTGTGCTCCCAAAAATCGCCAGAGTGGTTCGCCTGCGTCTTTTGCTTTGATGTCCCACATCGCAGCATCGAGTGCGCACATTGCACCGTACATAGTTCCTTCAACACCGCCCTTGAAGCCGACATCTAACATTTCTTTCCAGAGACCGATCACACCTCGAGGGTCTTTGCCTTCGAGGACAGGGAACAGTTTCTCGACATCAGGCGAAGACGCCGGGGCAATTCCGGTTACACCAGCATCTGTTTCGAGGAATAAGTAGGTAGCGAGAGAAACATCGTCGGGAGCAACGCTGTTCGCATCGCCACTCGGATGACCACGGTGGTAGAGCCAAGAAAGTGTTCGATATCCAGTTATTCGCATTTATGTCTCCTGTTAGTCAAGTTCCGCTACGAAAGTACTTTGGCATCGACTAATGCCGTTCGTAACCCGGCAGCGTTTTCGAACACATACCCACTCCAGCCAAGATCCACTGCCGCCTTAACGTGCTCGTCTTTATCGTCTGTGAAAAATGCTTCATTCGGTGTAATGTCCGCAAGCTTCAAGGCGTACTGGTAAATGCTGGATTCGGGTTTGATCGAGCCGACTTCGGAGGCGTTTACGACGTAGTCGAAAAGGTCCGAAATTCCCAAGGCTTCGAGATCGTGATTGAGTTTGGTCGTTGCGTTCGTAAACAACGCTACCTTCACAACTGACTTACATTCCTCGACAAGTAACAGCACCTCTGGAATCAGCTCACCTATGCAGCTATTCCAGAACTTCGTTGCCCCCTCGGCGTCCTTGTTAGGGAATCGCTTCGCAAGGAGTTGTGAGACATTCGATTGCCACTGTTCGTCGGTGATTTCACCCCGAATCGCTGGATCAACGCTTTGTTTAGAAAACGCTGCTTCGCGGACGGCCTCCAGAGGAATACCGAATTTCTCCTCGATGCCGCACATATCGCAATCCCAGTTGCGGAGCACGCCATCGAAGTCGAAGAAGACGCACTTTATTGGCATTATCCGTTGAATCCTCGCTGCATCCCCCTTATGTAGGCGATTTGGCCAAGATGCTGCGATTCCTCGGCGAGGATGTGCCCAAGTATCCAGGCGATGTTCAGTGATTCGTCTCGATATTCAGCGTAGACGTCGCGCTCCAAATCCGCTTTCTCAAGAGCATCGATCATCCCCAAAAGAGAGTGCTGCGCAGCATTGAAATACTCGAGTACGAGCGCTATATCTACTGAAGGAAAATCTCGTACTTGATCCGGTGTTTCACCTCGACCGTAACGATCTTCGGGCATACCGAGTTTCGTCGCCCAATCGTCCCGAGTCCAGAGTTCTTCCCCACCAAGCACCGTCGAGTTCGCCCACCGATCTGCGACCCTCGCCATGTGCCAAACAGTCCACAAGATATGGTTCGAGTCAGGACCCGGCTGCCACAGTAGTTCTTCTGGTGTCAGTCCATTCACGGTCTCTTTGAGCTTGCTGTAGTACTCGTTCAGTCCACTTTTAATTGGAGTTCTGAATGAAGCCATAACTGGTTTTTCCTCTATCCGTTGAGCCCACGGATTACTCCGCGAATGAGTGCAATCTGACCGAGATGCTGAGATTCCTCGACAATCACATGCCCGAGAATCCATCCCCATGTTACCGATCTTCGGCCCCGAGAAAACTCATTCGCTAGTTCGGCATCGGTAATTCCATCGATAACACCGAACGTCGCATTTCGAACGGCATCGTAGTAATCGAGTAGATTAGATACAGAAACAGCCGGAAATGCGCGTACTGCGTCGGATGTGTCGTTGTAGCCACTGCCTTCTCCATTGATACCGGTTTTTGTCGCCCAGTGATTCGAATCCCAGATGGTGTCTCCACTAGCAATCGTGCCGTTTATCCAATTGTCTTCAACCCGAGCCATATGCCACAACAGCCAGATTATTGTGTTGGAATCGAGACTCGCCTGCCATCGAAGTTCGTCTTCTGTCAGACCTTCAAGTTTTACTTTGAGCTCGTCCAGATACTCGGTCATACCACTTTTGATTGAATCTTTGAATGAGTGCAACGCTGCTCCAATGGTGCCGATGGTGATAGTGCTGAAGAATAATTATGATTTTGCTTGGACACAGGAGAAGTAATTTCGCCTGAATTCGCGAAGTGATGCCAATCTAGAGAACGGGGATTACTCCCAGAGATTCTCGTTGATGAAAGTTGGTCGAGAATTGTTTGACCGACTGTATAGAACCGTGGTCATGTTTTGGCACTGATTAGATCATCTATTAAAAATGCTCGATCCGTCAAGGAGCCGATGTCACATCACCGACCGGAGGGCTCTTGGCTCGGATATGAATGAATTATCAGACGAATTTGTCATGTAAATCATTGAGGTCAAACCGACCTGCAGTGTCGTTTAAAATCGCCACATTCTTGTCGACCTCTTCGGGTGTTCGCATACCGACCAACGCAACGTCGATCAGATTATTCGCAAGTACGAATTGCAACAACGCAGACGAGTAATCGAAATCGTTGCTGGGTTGAACGGCTTTCATCCACCTCTGGAACACCCCGGCGGTCAGCGATCTCATGGTCACAACGCCCATGCCCGCTTTATCGGCTTCGTAGATTGAACCGAACGGTCGAGTAGGTTCGTAGGTGTGCTGAAACATCAAGTTGTAGCAGGTCTGCATCACGTCGAACCTACCAGAGGCAATGAACTCGTAAACAGGCGAGTTTTGGTCTTCAGTCGTGAAGCCAATATGTCGAATCAGCCCCTCGTCACGAGCCTGTTCAAGCACTTCGAGCGTACCATCTATTCGCAACGTCTGCTCACGTGCTACGGGGGTGTAAGTAGTGCCATGAACTTGCACCAAATCGATCACATCAAGTTGAAGATTTTTCAGAGAGCATTCTATTGATGCTCGAGGGTCTGGCTCATTGTGGCTGACCTTCGTAGCGATGTATAAATCATCCCGCTTGCCAGCAATTCCGGCTGCTGCCAGTCCTTCACCAAATATCTTCTCACTCTCGCCGGTACCGTAAGCTGCAGCCGTATCGAAGTAGTTGATACCAACTTCGACCGCGCGACCTATCGCTGCCTGCACTTTTTCACGCTGAGCAGTATCCACAGGCGAAAACGGATCAAGATAATTCGTCAGACCTGAAGGAGCACCGCCGAAGCCTATACGAGAAGCTGCGAAGTCGACGCGTCCAAGACGCGCCGACTCCAGTCCTTGAAGCAATTAATTTACCTACCCCTGATTAGTCACTGCTTCGATCATCGCTTGGATGTAGCCGTTGGCGAACGCACGGCCTCTATGACCGAACTGCGTGTCTTGATGCGTGTGCGGGACGTGATCATCGATGAAGAAGCTGTCGTATCCGTTGTCGTTGTACGCCTTCATTGCTCGGTACATATCGACGTGACCGGTATTAATGAATTCTTCTCGAAAATCCTCAGGGTTTGGAGCCGAAACGTTGCGGAAGTGAACGTACAAAATCTTGTGCTTCGCCGTCATTTCAGCAATGAATTCGTACAGGGCGTCGCCCTCTGAATCGAACATTTCAGAAATGGTTCCCTGACAGAACTCAATGGCGCAGTTGTCCGATGGATAGATGTCCAGATAACGACGGTAGTTGTCGTAAGAGTTGAACAACATCGGAATACCACCAAGCTGCTTCACCGGAGGGTCGCACGGGTGAATGCCAAGTCGAACGCCTTCTTCTTCGGCAATCGGCGTAATAATCTTGATCCAGTATTCGAGGTTCGCCCACATCTCCTCTTCGGTGTACTCGCGACCGTGTGTAAGAGGCATTTCGCCGGCTTTTTTATAGTTGAATGCGGTAGCTCTCGCGCCGCCACGAATCAGTTGTTCAGGGGTTCGCCAAACGTGTGAGGGCATCCAGTGATAGCCGAAGATCGGGATTCCAGCGCGGGCAATGTTCCGCACAGTGGTGATCATGTTGTCGACCTGTTCGTCACGCTTCGGACCGTTCAACATGATGTGGTCGTAGAACGAGGTTGGAACATTTTCGAGGGCTGAGAGTGTCAGACCATAGTTCTCGACATTCCTACGTAGGTTCACCAGATCGGGCATTGCCCATGTCCCGTTGTTGCTCGGAAGGTTCGGGGTGTTGAACACGATGTCGTTCATACCGAACTGCTGCGCATACAAAAGATACTCAGGTGTGGCTTGATTGATTTGTCCGAGTCCAGCTCGCATAACTTCCATATCTCCTGATCGTTAAAAACAGCGGAATATTCTTCGGCATTCGGCTGCTCGCCAAGTTACACCCAGCGAGCATGAAGTGGTAGTCATATTGGTCGCTTGCAGGATAGGTACTGAGTGTCATAGTCTGCACGTGAACTCTCAAAAACTGGATAGATGTGCCCGCAACACAGGGTGTCAGGAGCAATATGACCACTGAAGCGCAATCACAATCAAACTACCCGACCCGCTTGAACATTGACTATGTTGGGACTGGAAGAAACCGGCTCACTACCTTCTTCAGAATCATGACTGCCATACCGATTCTGCTGGTAATTTCGGCATTCCAGAACGCTACTGTCGTTATTCCTACACTGTTGATGATTCTGTTCCGGCAAAAATACCCTCGTTGGTGGTTCGACTTTAACATTGAATATCAACGATTTTCGATCAGAATCTATGCGTACCTAAGCTTATTGACTGATGAATACCCTTCGGCCGACGGGGCGCAAGGTGTCCAACTCGAAATTGATTATCCGGATGTATCACAATTGAACCGGTTCTTGCCTTTATTCAAATGGATTTTGGCGATACCGCATTACGTAGTGCTTGCCATCCTTGGGTCTATTTCGATCATCCTGATAGTTGTGGCTTGGTTCATCATCCTGTTTACAGGGAGTTTCCCGAAGGGAATTCACAACTTCATTGTTGGAGTAAACCGCTGGACTGTACGGGTCACGGCGTATGCATTCCTCTTGACAACTGACACCTATCCACCATTCTCACTAGATTAGCCAATAGAGTCTGCTCGAACTTGTAACGCAGTTCATCACGGAGGTAATGCCGCCTTGATGAACTGTTTTGACGCGTCTTCAAATGCAACCGAAAAGCCCACATGGAGAACTCATTCAGACACTTGCTCACCCCATAGGCTGACACAAGCCATCGTCAGCACTGTTTCACGGCAATTTAGGCCAAATTGCTATGCGAAGCATCAGACGACTACGAGGGGAATACATGCCAGTCTCGAGAATCTGTCATCGACGAGGTTCGTTATCATTTTTCAAGCAGTACACCGAGAGTTACGTACGCGATACTTTCTACTTAGACCGATTAAGGCTTCCGAGATCGCCAGTGCGCGGAGATGTAGTTGACAAGAGTTCTGGTCGCATATGCCACCCGCTTCGGATCCACCCGTGAAATCGCCACGGCGATAGTCCATGAACTCATTTCATCAGGACTGGAAGCTCATGCTGCCGAGGTCAACAGCGCGCTCAACCCTGACGACTACGACGCGTTTGTAATTGGATCACCCTTGTACGGGGGTAAGTGGTTGGTAGCCGCAGGAATGTTCGCGGCATTCACGTCTGAGCGAATCGATGGCAAGCCAGTTGCATTATTTTCGATTGGGACTCTCGGGCTGAGAAACAGTGAAGCTGGAGAAGCCGAACACAGAGAGTTCGTGAAAAGCCTCGCCGAAGTAGCTCCAAGGTTGAATATAGTCGGCCATTCAGTTTTCTCGGGTTACTTTGAACGGTCGAATCTACCGTGGTATCTCAGGATCGTTGATCGTTTTGCCCCTACACCTCAAGGTGATCATCGCGATTGGTCGGCAATTCAGGCATGGGCGAAATCACTGGTGCCTGAATTCACTACGCCCTCTTAGGTGTCGATTGAAAAACGTTCGCTGGACACTGTTCTTGCACGCTTTGACAGGTCACAATAACCAGCGATGTTCGTCGATACCCATGCTCACATTCACCAACACGCGCCGAATGAATCGAGCGAGATCATTGCCCGCGCTGTAGCAGCAAATGTGGGTGCAATATTTACTGCAGGCACCACGATAGAAGATTCTCAAATCGCTATCGAAATGGCTGCCAAATTTGATCGTGTTTTCGCTGGCGTAGGTGTTCACCCTTCCGACCTCGAACATTCTTTGTCGGGGGATGACATTTTAAAGCTGAGTGAACTTGCCTCCTCGCCTCATGTAGTCGTTATGAGCGAAATTGGAATCGACCACCAACAGAAATCTCCAGACAAGGAGTGGCAAGCTGAATCGTTCCACGCGCAGATAAACATTGCCCGAGAGCACTCCCTACCGATCGTGTTTCACATTCGGGAACATGCCGATGACTATGACGCCCATTCGGCCAGAGACGCGGCTATATCTATTCTGAAGGAATCGAACGCCGGTGAGATCGGCGGAACGGCTCACTACTTCCAGGGCAGATGGAGTTTTGCAAGAGAACTTCTCGATCTAGGCTTCTACATATCGTTCGCAAAAACGTTGGCTCGTATCTCCGATCTAGAGGAGACCGCCGTGAAGACACCAGACAATCGTATCTTGGTAGAAACTGACGCCTACCCTCAGACCTTCAAAAAGAATCGAGCCAATTGGACTGAGCCAAGAGACATCGCGCTAATTGCTGAAAAACTGGCTATCCTGAGGGGAAGTTCAGTCATGGCAATTGAGAAATTAACCACCGAGAATGCCCTCGACATGCTTGGAGAGCGTTCTGATCTTGTGAGAACCATATTGGTTCAAATTCAAATCCGTAATCGCACGCAAGGGATTTCGCGATAAAATTCTCTGATCCCGCGTTGTTTCGCTCAAGCCACCTGTTTGGGCATACGGCAATCTAGTACAACAGCCAAGATACGTTTTATGCTTCCAAATTCATCACATATAGGTCTAAAAGAATGGGCAGTTACGTCCGGTGCGTTAGGTCGCGGCGAGCAGATATTCATGCTCCGAAAAGGCGGCATACGCGAAGATGGTCGCCACTTCAAAATAGAGCATGATCAGTTCCTGTTGTATCCCGGTCTGTTCCATGAAGGTGAGCTTCTCCTAAAGCAGGAAAATCAGCACCTGCTTGAACAAACGGCAAATGCGGATTTCAGCAAGGAAATCACCTTTTCGGTCTACTGCAAAATCGTTGAGATTATCGAAATTTCAGAAGAGCACCAAGTGCGGGCTCTCGATACATTTCATATTTGGTCGGAAGAGTTTCCTGTAAAGCGATTCAACTGGAAACCTCGACATCCGCTCAAGTTAATAATCGTTAGAGCCTACCGGCTCGATACACCAACCACTGTTGCGGTTGGTGATTGCTATGCCGGTTGTAAGTCGTGGGTTGAACTCACGGATGAAATAGATATCACTAAGCTAACTCCTGCCCTATCTGGCGCAGATTTCGAAGTCCAAGTTTCGAAGATACACAACGCTCTGGCGTCACAGACCGTAAGCGCTTAGCAAGCACGAACTACCACCCAATTAGCAAACATTTTCTCAGGACAAGCACATTGAAATACCGTCAGATACAGTCGACCGATCTCACCGTTTCCGAAATTGGATTCGGCGTGTGGAGTGTGAGCATGAACTGGTGGGGTGAGGTCAAAGAAGAAGACGGTATTAACCTGCTACAGCAGGCCGCCGACAAGGGCATAACGTTCTTCGACACCGCCGATACTTACGGTGCAGGCTACGGTGAAGAAATAATCCCTAAAGCACTCGCTGATCGACGAAAAGATATCGTGATCGGAACCAAATTCGGCTACGACATCGAAGCCCCTAGAGAGGGACACCGAGAGCGTCCTCAAGTTTGGGACCCTGACTTCGTGAAGCGTGCCTGTGAGGGCAGCCTTCGTCGTTTACAGACCGACTACATCGATATTTACCAGTACCACAATCCTCGTCTCGATGTTCTTCAGAGAGATGACACGATTGCTGCGCTTGAAGATCTAAAGGCTGAAGGGAAAATCCGACATTATGCTGTTGCTGTCGGACCGGACATCGGCTGGCTCGAAGAGGGTATGTACACGATAAACGATCTTAAAGTTCCGGCTGAATTGATTTATTCAATACTTGAGCAGGACCCTGCGGATGTAATGCTCGAAGCCGCCGCTAAAAATGGCGTAGGAGTTTACTGCCGTGTACCGCATGCATCTGGAATGCTCGACGGCAAGTACACCAAGGACACAGTTCTGGATCAGAGTCCGTTTGACCCATCAGATCACCGAGCCTACAGGCGAATGCACTGGCTAAGGAATTCAATCGAAAAGCTGAAGCTGATTGATTTCATGTTTGCCGACAAGCCTGCCAGTATCGGGCAAATCGCTATCAAATTCACACTCATGCCAGAGATCATGGCGTCTTGTCTGCCGACAATGACATCAGTTGAGCAAATCGATGAATATGCGGCAGCATGCGATATCGACGACATTCCACAGGCTGAGCTTGATCGACTCGCACTGATTTATGAAGACAATTTTGGTGTTGGAGACCCTGACCCACAGAAGTCGAGCACATCAGGCACCGGCTGGATTGATCACAATGGCAAGCCATTCGACCGCACGTTGATGGTTCCCGGAGAATAGACCTTAGCGGTGTTTTTGGGTGCGTCGGCGGTGCGAGCTTTTACGGCTCTTTAGCGCGACTGAGAACAGTTTCTGGTGCTGGTCGGCATCAGCAATTCCCGAACCCTCAGGGGGTTCCGTTCCACTCACAATCGCGACCAAAGGTGCTGGAATGGGGTCGCTCACGGGAAGTGTAGGTTCCATGCCATTAGCGCGCCGGAGCTCGCCTTCCACGAAATTAAAGTCCCGCTGCGGGATGATGTGCAACATGCCGTAAAACGCGTACGGCCAGAGATGGGGAGGCCATTTTTTCACATATTCGAGCGTCGGTCCTACCTGTAGGCCGTCGATGTATTTTGCTTCGTCGAGCACAACATCCGCATCGATTTCGACTCGATGGGGGAACGTTTCGTTCTCCTTGTGATGTTTCCAAATACGCTCTTCATCTTCGAAGCTGTCCGACGTAACAGTGGCTGTCGCGGCAAAACCTTGTTTATCTGAGATGTAATACAGCACACGATCTTCAGGCGCCATTCGAACCGCTTTTTTGCGGTTCTTAGTATCTACGCCTTGTATCGAAAATCCTCGCGCGCGAGTGATGCTCAGGTTTTCCTGAGTTGTCACAAGCATCCAGTAGGTTTTGCCCATTGGTCGTTGATTCCAAGTCTGATGGCGAGCGTCTTACATGCACAATGATATTTGAGTTGGCTAGGCAAGTGTGGGTTTTCACTACATTCCAGCTTTTTCACCCACTGTTCTTTTCAACGATTCAAGTCTGATATATCCGAATATATATTCATCAAATCAGCGGTCATCATGGCGCAAAAATGAATGACGAATACGGAAGTCATCGGAGATCGACGGAGTTTACTGCTCGGGTCGCGATTGGTATTTGCTGCGAATCCAGATGGCTACACCGTTCATGCTGAGCAGAACGACCAACAGTACGATAATCCCTGCCGCTGCTATGCCTCTAAAGGCGTGCTGTGGTTGACTGATCCACGTGAAGATCTGAAGCGGTAATACTGTGAATTTCGAATCAGGCGATGTCGGTACGAAAGTCACCCATACGAGCGATGAAATAATCAAGATGGGAGCTGACTCACCTATCGCACGTGACAGGGCAAGAATGATTCCACTCATCATTCCAGGGAGTGCCTGCGGCAGGACAACTGCCTTCACTACCTGCCATTTATTAGCACCCATTGCATATGCCGCATCTCGGTAACTTGATGGGACAGCTTTGATCGCCTCCTGCGAAGCGATAACAACAATCGGCAGGATCAGAAGGGTCATCGTCAAAGCGCCCGCTGTGACATTTCGTGAACCGTTGAATAGGAACTGCACAAATACCGCCAGCCCTAGCAATCCATAAATAACACTAGGCACGCCAGCGAGATTGGCGATGTTGAGTTCGATGATTCGGTTGAATCGACTCTTGCTAGCGAATTCTTCAAGATAGATCGCTGTACCTACTCCGATTGGGATCGTCATTAGTGCCGTCATACCGACGATCCAGACTGTGCCGGCGAGCGGTGCGAGAATTCCCGATTGTTCTGCTTTCCGAGATGCGTAGTTACTAAGGAAGTTCCAATTCAAAGACGGCAGACCATCAATCAACACGTCGAATAGAAGGGCAGCAAGTCCCAAAATACCTATAACGATCGCCAGCACGAATCCGGTAACGAACACTCTGTCGCGTAGAACTCGGACGGCGTGAAGTCGTTGTCGATTGCTTTTTGGGGCTGCTTGCTTAGTCATACTGCTGCCTGAATCGAGATATCACCCAACGACCGACGATGTTCATGGCTAGGGTCATGACAAATAAAAGCAATCCAACCGCAAAGATGGTCTTATATTCGAGAGAACCCTGTGGAGTTTCGCCCAAACTGACCTGCACGATGTAGGCGGTCATTGCTTGAATACTTTCGAGCGGGTTCAGAGTGAGATTTGGGGTAGCTCCAGCTGCAATCTTCACGATCATCGTTTCCCCAACTGCGCGCGAAACACCGAGAATGAACGAAGCCACGATTCCAGACAATGCGGCAGGTATAACGACCTTGGTAGAGACTTCAAATCGGGTGGCACCAAGAGCATACGCAGCGTCACGAAGCGAGCGTGGCACAGCGACCATTGCGTCCTCGCTAAGTGTAGATACCATCGGCATAATCATCAGCCCCATGACTAAACCGGCTGAGAGTGCATTAAATACGATCACCTGATCTTGCCCAAATATGCTTTGCAGAATCGGAGTCACGAACGTAAGGGCAAAGTAGCCATAAACAACGGTTGGGATTCCCGCTAGCACTTCAAGTATCGGTTTGAGAACTCTGCGCAATCGTTCTGGAGCGTATTCGGAGAGAAATATTGCAGCTCCGAGTCCGAGTGTTAACGAAACGACACCGGCAATTGACGCGACCAGTAAAGTGCCGCCGACCAGTGATAAAACACCGAATTTTTGAGGTGAGAAAAGTGGTGCCCATTCGGTGCCGGTCAGGAATTCCCAGACTGAGACTTCAGCGAAAAAACCCGCACTTTGGGCTACTAGGATGATGACGATTCCAACGGTCGTGAGAATCGAAATTAAGGCAGCGGTGCGCAGCAACCAAGTAACAACATTCTGTTCGACATGCTGTCGCCGACGGCGGCGTGCTACACGAGCTAACAAAGCTTGATTTGATTCGATTTCGGAGGTTATCGCCATCTAATCAGATGTAATCCGCAAGCCAGCAGGGTTCGCCTGAATTCTTGCTTTGAAGCCAGCAAGTCCGGAGTAACAAAAAGTTCAAAAAAAGTCACGGTGAATTAGATACTCACCGTGACTCAAGATTGCAGGTCAATTGTTAACCCTGCGTTATTGATCGTCTCGAACTATCGAAACAATTGAAGTTCATCGTTCTAGTTAAGTTCCGCTAATTGCGACACGTAGTCGGCTTCCGGAAGACCAATATACCCGACCTCTTCGGCCAGTTCGTTGACGTTGCTCAGGTAGTACTTGATAAAGTCATGGACTTCAGGTCGTTGCAGCGAAGAGTTATTCACGTAGATAAATAGCGGACGTGAGAGCGGCAAGTAGCTTCCATCACGGATAGTTGCAATGCTCGGCGCTACGCAGCCTACCCCAGTGTCGATGGAAAGCACTTTCAAAATCTCGGTGTTCTCCGCGTAGTAGGCGAACCCGAAGTATCCCATTCCGCCTTGATCGCCCGAGACACCCTGGACAAGTACGTTGTCGTCAGATGAGGCTGCGTAGTCGGACCTGCTTGCGTCTTCTTTACCATTCACCTCGGCGGTGAAGTAATCGAAAGTCCCCGAATCTGTATCAGGTCCGTAAAGCCTTAGAGGTTTGTTTGGGAACTCGCTGCGGACTTGGTTCCAGTTATCAATTGTGGAGCCGGTCTCCCATATCTTTTTTAGTTCGTCAGTCGTCAAACAGGTCGCAAAATCATTAGACGAACTGACGGCTACAGAGATTCCATCAAAGGCAATCGTAAATTCGGTAAATTCGATACCATTTGCGGCTGCCGTTGCACGTTCAGAGTCTTTGATCGGGCGAGACGCATCGGAGATGTCGGTTTCACCTGTTACGAAACGTTTGAAGCCTCCACCGGTTCCTGAGATGCCTACAGGTATCTGTATTTCCGGTCGATCCTTTCGGAATTCTTCCGCTACAGCTTGCGATATTGGGAACACTGTCGAAGAGCCATCGATGAGGATTTCGCTCGATTCGGCGCCGGAACTGTTTTCGCCACTGCCACATGCCGCGACTATTCCGAGAATGAATAGAGAAGTAAGAATGAGAGCCGTTTTTGAATATTTCCTAAATTCTGTCTTGATCACGTTGTTCAGAGCTCCTTGGCTCGAGTACGGACGTTTGAGGATCTTTGTATATTGAATGTTCTACTGGTTGCTCCACGTAGTAATTACAGACTCAGGCCTACCGATTAAGAGGACGTTAACTACAAAGCCACGATAGTTAACATCGGGTTAAATAAGTGACTCAGAATATGTGCCGTCAGGAGCAGGCATCGGAGATGCAGACACGATGTTCTACGGGCGTTCGACTGGAATAGTGAAGGCAAATTCACTGCCTTCACCAACCGTGCTGGTGGCGGACATAACTCCACCGTGAGCATCAACTATGTGGCGGGCTATCGAAAGTCCTAATCCGGTACCCGGCTGGGAGCGTGCAGCATCAGTCTTAAAAAATCGCTCAAAAATATGTGGCATATGTTCCGGTTTAATACCCTGCCCCGTATCGGACACGCTGAACCAAACCGTGCCATCGTCGTTCCATCCCTTGACCGTTATCGTTCCACCAGAAGCGGTCCACTTCACGGCGTTGCTGATCAAGTTAGTAAATACGTGATCGATTTTGGCGACATCAGCCCAAACCAAAGGTAGGTCAGTTGAAAATAACGATTTGAGTTCGAATTGAGATTCCAAGGCAACAGCTGAAAACTGCTTTATTGCCGTCTCTACGAGCGTCTTGGGATCAATCTGTTCGAAATCCATCGGTGATTCACCCGATTCAAGCCTCGATAGTTCGAGCATTTCAGATATCAGTTGATCCATCCGATCAACATCTTCATGGATCATTTCTAGGAACTTAACCCGTGCCTCTGGATCATCAATTGCTCCACGCTGCAATGTTTCGGCAGAAGCACGAATGCCAGCTAGCGGTGTCCGAAGTTCATGCGATGCATTGGAAACGAATTCTCGACGCGTTGTGTCTAGCCGCCTAATGTCAGTGAGATCGGTCAGTAAGAGTAAAGCTCGGACAGTGCTTGAACCGGGGCGCGGAAATGGCTCCGATACCGCCATCAACGTTCTTTGATTGTCGAACAGTTTAATTTCAGCAGAAGTAGGTTGCTTAGTTACGATAGATTCATCGACAACACCGATTACATCGGGGTGATTTGTGAGAGATGAAATCTGCATTCCCGGTTCGACTTTGCCTATCGAGGCGAGCATAGAGACCGAGGCGGGGTTCGCATGCTCGATTACTCCTTGGTCATCGACGACGACGACACCTTCTCGCATTGAATCCAGTATCGATGCCAGTCGAATACGCTCTGCTACATCCTCTGAAAGGTCTTTGTCTACGCGATCAACTAGTCGATTTATGGCTCGTGCCAACCTAGCCAGCTCCGATGGTCCAGTCGGATCGAGGCGGTGCGTTCGATCAATGGATGTCGTACGAATTACGGCTTCCGTTAGTTCGGTGAACTGGCGAACAATTCGTCCTGAGAGGAATACTGCTCCGACAATAGCCATTACACCGGCCAGTATCGTACCGAACACACCAAACAAGAGAGCACCAGTTGCCACAACCGCCACGAGTACGGTCGTCTCGATAAGCATTCGCCATCTTAGTGAGACGTTACTCAACTGCAGACCTAACTTTCCGACTAGTGACGAGATACCGGTTAATGCAAGTGTGGTTAAACACTAATTCGATACCCAACCCCACGAACGGTTCCGAGCAATGTGGGCTTGGAGGGATCCTTCTCGATCTTCAAGCGAAGCCACCTTACATGTACATCAACAGTTCGAGTATCTCCAGAATACTCGAATCCCCAAACGTCCTGAAGAAGCTGGTCTCGAGTGAAAACCCGGCCGGGACTTGCCGCAAGATGAGCCAGCAAATCAAATTCTCTGGGTCGCAGATTCAATTGCTTCCCTTCGAGCGTGACTGCCCGAGAGCCGCGGTTGATAACTAGGTCACCAAGGTCGATTATCTGATCGCCAGTAGTGTGCGAAATCGACTTGAGCATATCCATACGCCTAACTTGTGCGCCCACTCGTGCAATCAGTTCACGTATGCTAAACGGCTTCGTCACGTAATCGTCAGCACCGGATTCGAGACCCCCAATGCGATCAATCTCGGCGTCGCGTGCTGTCAGCATTATGATTGGGACAATCGATCCGTCCCGCCGAAGAGCCTTGCACACGTCAATACCGCTCAGACTTGGCAGCATCAGATCCAAAATGACTACATCCGGATGATCCTGTCTAGCGCTTACGAGCCCCACACCACCGTCATCGGCCACAATCACTTCGAAGCCGTCCGCCACAAGGTTGTAGCGTAGCGCTTCACGCAAAGTGCGATCATCTTCAACGACTAGAATCTTGAATTTACGATCAGATGACGGGGTTACTGCCAAGCGACTGATCTCCTGAGCAAGTGATCATACCGAGAATTAGAAGGGCTTCACGCTCAAACGAGTATAAGTATTTCGCAAAGAATATCTGACAACCCGGAACTACGCGCCGACAAACCCTAGGCAGCGATGGATATTTCGCTTTGGGAGTCTATTTTGTATTCACGAGGAATTCGTGCAGTAATGATCGTGCCGTGCCCAACTTCGCTCTCGGCAGTGATCGCACCGTGGTGATGTCCAAGAATCAATCGGCTGAAGTAGAGACCAATTCCAGTACCCGATTGCGCCCGAGTACCCACATTGTCGGCACGATAGAAAGCGCCGAAAACCCGTGGTATGTCATCGGGTGCAATTCCGATTCCTCGATCTTTGATACTAATCGTGACTTCGTCTGATGTTGCGCGAGCGTGGATGTTAATCTCAGTTCCCTCACCGGAATACTTCGAAGCATTGGTGATGAGATTGGAAACAACCTGAATCAGCCGAATTTGGTCGGCAAACATTTCTACCGGAGACTCGGGCAGGTCGACTACAAAATTCTGGTTCTTCTCGCGCAGAATTGGCCCAAACGACTCGACCAGATCAATAATCATTTCTCCGGCGTCGAACCGCACTGGTTTGAGTTCGAATTTGCTTTGCTCGATATGCGTAGCATCAAGTAAATCATCAATAAGCACAGCCAAACGTCGGCCACTACGCTGGATGATAGCTAGATGTCGTTCTTGCTTCTCCTCAAGGTTTCCGGACGTATTCCGAGTAAGTAAATCGGCGAACGCCAAAATACTCGTCAAAGGTGTACGAAGCTCATGAGAAACGGTTGTCAAAAATTCAGATTTTGCTGCAGCCACACGCTGGAGCTCACGGCTGTCAGCTTGAGCCTGCTCCCATTCAAGCCGAGTAGAAGCCAGCTCCATCGAGCGAGCGTGCATTTCGGCAGCAGCAATTGCGCCCGCGATACTTGAAGCAACAGTGTTTAGTAATGATAAATGATGTCGTTGGTATCGTTGTCGCGCCGTTCCAACGATAGTGAGTGTTCCGACCGCAGCTCCACCAACCTTCATCGCTGAAGTCAATTTACTCTGGTGAGGTGAATCGCCGGCAACAGGAGTCACACCGTAGGACCATCGGTCCTCGGTGTCGTCATTGACTCCCGTTGCCAGCGAGATTGACACACCATTTGCTGGAATTATCTTCCAGAGATCATGCGCGAAATCCGGCATGGAGCTCTCGATATCCAGCGAGGAGCTTATTGTCTTGGCGAGAGCCGAGATGGTCTCGCGCTCAAATAGCTCACGACGCAGTCGTTTGTGCAATCGCAAGTTCGCGAACGAACCAGCAACTGCATCAGCCAGCATCTGTACGGTGTGAACGTTGGCGATGTCGTATGACCGTGGCAATTTTGCCGCCACGATCAAAACACCGATCACAGTTCCATCGGCGATGATCGGGGCATTGATCATCGAACGAAGTCCTGCTCTATACATCCACCAGGCTGGTGACTTCCCGTCATGGGCCGCCTGGTCAACCTCGCACATTGCTGCTGATTTAGTCGAAAACACCTCAGGCTGGGGCACAGCATCGAGGCTAATCGACCATGTATCGGACATCCCGCTGATATTCACCCCGCATTGGAGCAAGTTATCGACGGTCCACTCAGTATGGTCTACTTGAGCAAGGCTGAAATAATCGAACTCGACTATTTTCGCCAGATGCTGCGCAAACCTTCCAGCGTGGCTTGGGGACTCGAAGTTATCTCCGAGAATCTGTCCTGCTTCCAGTAGTAGCTCGTTTTGACCATTTCGACCTGAGCCAAGACCCGCAACCTTTGAAAGCCAACTTTTCAGTCGACCGGTTTGGGCCTGTCCAGTGGGGTATGTCGAATTAGCTAATGCCATTTGGGCGGGTCGAATCCGAGCTTCTACTGAGAAAATACCAATGCTGCTGCACTGGCATAAGCTCAGTATTATGCCCAACCACTCGTTGCGACTATGACCAGTCGGATTCACCAAGTAGCCCGAGTGGCTCAAATGGATCAGACGTGAGCCCTCAGGCTCATTGCGGTTTGCGTATGGGTGGAAACACCCACCACCCAGTCAAGCCAAGCTACACGGTTTCAGACCGACCAGACGCCGCTGATCTATACGCTGCATCGATCATTTCAACAGCTCGCATACCAGCCCATCCGGGGGCCCAGTTTGTCGTACTTTTGCCACTCACAATATCTGCAAAATTGGCAGTAGGGCCACCGCCGAAATATTCACCCGCATCTGGATTGAGGTTCATATTGAAGTTATTACCATCATGCCGGAGTACTTCGAGTCGGGCCCGATCACAGTCAACAGTCATGACTCCCTCGGAACCGAATATCCTGACATCTAACTGGAATTGCTGATTCTCCGGCAACGCGCCGGCTCCGCTAAATGAGCCTATCGCTCCACCAGCGAACCTAACGGAGAAAGAATCGTAAAGTTCGACCCGGCTGGTAGGGGCTGATGTAAGAGCATAAACTGATTCGGCACGAAGGCCGGTTAGCCAGTATGCCAATCCGGCCGAGTGTGACATTTGAGCCAGTGCATAGCCTCCGCCAGCAATTACTGGATCAGCCCAAGTGTCGGCATCAGGCTCAAACATGTTGACTCCGGCTCCCCCACCAGTCGACAAGAACTGCTTGCCCTCAAGAAGCGATCTAACGGGCGATGCCATATGGCACATTACGAATTCAATATCGCCGACTGCCCCTTCGTCCATACGCCGTTTGGCTTCTTGTATGAATTCGCCATAGTGCCAGCCATAAGGAACCATCAACTCAACACCTTGACGTTCTGCCTCTTCTACAAGTTCCCTTGCTTCGCCGGCCTTTGTGGTTAGCGGTTTTTCGCAAAGAACGTGTAATCCACGATTTAACGCGGCGAGAGCGTGTTCATAGTGCAGCGTGTGAGGCGAAGCGATAACAACTCCTCTTAATTCTGGAGTATCGAGTAGCTCCTTGTAATTTTCGGTGGCGTGGGTGAAGCCGAATTTTGATTTGACCTCTTGCAGCTCATCTGTACCCAAGCGACACACACTCGCGAGCTCTATGTCATCACGCTCGACTAGTACCGGAAGGTGATTGGCAGTCGCCCACCAACCTGCACCGATCAGTCCGATTTTCGATTTTAATGATGTGGTCAAATAACTAACTCTCGTCTTTTCCGCTGAATCCAAGCATATCCATCACATCGCCTAAAGCTGACTCAGTTGCCTGCTGCTTCGATCCTTTTCCTCGTTGGGATTTCGGCTTGCGTTTCTTTTTCACTTTCGGTCGCGCTGCCTCGAGCCGACGTGCCTGACACGTAGTGCACGTACAGGTCTTCGGGTGATTGGTATCCGTTCTGTGGTGGCGTTCTTTCATTGTGGGAGATTCTAGTGGAATTCCTCGTATTCCGTGACGGTTTCTAAGCCGTGTGACATCACAATCCGAGACGTACGGTTAGACCTCGTAGAATATCGTGATGATCATTCACCTCGTGCGACATGGGCAGCCACAAATGGGAAGAGACGGGCTATACGTTCCCAGCGCTGGTCTTACCCAACTAGGAAATCGACAGGCAATTCAGGCTGCCGAGCGAATATTAGAGATCAAACCAGAAGCGACCTTCACCAGCAATGTCCCTCGTGCAGTTGAATCTGCAGCCCACTTCACGACAATCTCGAATCAACCAGCGCACCAGATCGACGATCTAGCGGAGCTGAAAACCGGCAACATATGGGACGCTCCTGACGATATCAAGCGGAAGATCACAACCGGTGATTATCACGTTGATTTCAAAAGCATGGGTGGCGAAACGATCTCCGAGTTTAGTAAAAGGGCGATCACCGGCTTCTCCCAACTCAAAACCCGATGCGCGTCACTACGACTCAACAACGTTGCTGCATTTCTACACGAGGGCGTAATCGGTACGATCATCGATCATCTCGAAGGGCGCAAATTATTCGAACCGCAGAGACGAGTACGCATGCCATACGGTGCCCTGATCACACTAGATACCGACTCCGGTGCGCCACACTTTCCCGGCTGTTGGGAAACCAAACATCTGGACGAAATCAGTTGTTGAACGGCTAGTTAATGGAATGCTGGGTGGTGTCGACCGGCGTCGCGTTCGATCATCTGGTTCACATCGGTGATCGTGAGTGGGTTTGTTGGCCACTCGTCGGGCTCAACATACGACAACCTAAGCAGTAGTCGAGCCAACTGGCCTACGTACTCCTTCAGCTCTCGAACGTTCAATTTGTTCGCGGCGTCACCCGCTTCATGATGGAAGTTAGCGTCTTCGTGTCGCCCCCAAAATCGCCATCGCCACGTAATTGACGCATCTATCGCCTCTTCGACAAATGGGAAATGATCTGAGTGCGCATCCATATGTGCCAGCACATGACACTTCAGGCCATCGTTCATTGTGTCGAGTTGTGACTGTATGAATTTCCTCAGGTGAGGGAACGCAAGAACGATGCCTTTCATATGCCCTGTCGAAAGCTCGTCTAGATTAAGGTTTAGCAGCGGCTTGGATTCACGGCTCGTGGCACTCTCTGAGTAGTGCTGTTTAACATACGCTCTAGCACCCTGAAGATGCTGTTCTTCACCGCTCCAAGTTGCGAACCGAATCGACATACCTGGTCGAACGCCCATTTCTTTCACCAAAGCAGCCATCACGCGAGCTGTCTCCATTACTCCAATCGTGCCTGAGGTGTTGTCGTTCCCGCCAGGAGTCATCAGCACCGTGTCGTGGTGACCTGCCAATATCAAATGACGTTCAGGATGCGTTGATCCTTTTATCTCTGCAACTGTGTTGTGCGCTTCGGCATCGAAGTACTCAGCATCGACTAAAACGCGGATCAGTGGCGCTCTACCGGCGATCCTTTTCAGATATGCACCGTCTTCGGAACTAGTTTTCACGACGGCGATTGCATCTTTTCGAGGCCATACGTTCAGCCATTCATCCGAGTTGGCGTACTCCATACGACCACCCGTTTTTGGCTCTATGGCTATCACACACGCTGCGCCAGCTTTTGCGAGTCGAACAATGCGGGCGGTGAACGGCTCAGCTGCTGTGAACGGTTCAGGTGAAATCGAAGCAAGAACGACCGGGGGGGGGGGGGGGGGGGGGGGGGGGGGGGGGGGGGGGGGGGGGGGGGGGGGGGGGGGGGGGGGGGGGGGGGGGGGGGGGGG
>JABMNN010000108.1 GCA_013204545.1 Chloroflexota bacterium
AGTAGTTCGGCAACGTCACGGAATCCGAGCTTGGATCTCAGACGCCAGAGCACTGCCATCAACACGATGTCGTTCGGAAACTGGAGATCATTGAACGGTGTGCCTGGACGTTCGTTGAAACGTCGATCACAGTCTCGGCAATAGAAAGTCCGATGGCCAAGCGAGGTTCGACGTTTTCTCTTGGAAACGGACGTGGAAAGGCAGTGCGGGCAAGACATTAATAGATCTCCTCAACAAATGAGGAACGATGCTATTCTGCGCCAACGCTGAGTCCTGACAGAACCGTTTGAGGGGAGAGGCAAGCAGGCGAAATCCGGACTCGGTGGGTAACTTAACGAATATCGTCGACTATCAGGTAAAATTAGATGTAAATCATCATACCAAAGCATATTTCTACAGATAATTACGTAATGACGGGTAATCGCGTGGTATTACGAATAGTAAGCGATCACATACTGTGGTAATATGTGTACTCGATTTCACTAATTTTCCAGCTGTTATCGAGGTGCTAAATGATTGCTCTCACTATTGGGGGCCAACCGGGTGCAGGCGCACCGGAAATTGGCGCCAAAATCTCTAAAAGCCTTGGTTATCGCTACGTCGAGCACCTTGCCCTTAGAAGACTGGCAAGAAGGCTGGATGCAACTGCTGAAGCTGTCACAAGGAAGGAACTCTCCTTCGGCAGCAGAAAGAATAGGTTTCTCCAAACTCTCGAACTAATGTTTGCTCGTATTGGTTGGTACGGAGCGGATTTAGCTCTGGAAGACGCCCCGTCTGCAGCGTACGCGTCACAAATGCTGGACGGCAAGAAAAGAATGCCAGCCCAAATCAGCACGAGCGAATATCTCAATGCAATTCATAACACAGCCGACGAGTTCGCCGCAGAAGGGTCTTTGTTGCTGGTTAAACGTGCAGGGTGCGTAACGCTTCGAGATCGACCGGAAATCATGCATGTTGGACTTTTTGCACCTCTCAACCTGCGGGTTGCACGGGTGTCTAGGCGGCTTGGTATTGGAACCGGAGAAGCGGAGGATGTAGTTACCGGACTCGAACATGCTCGGGCTGCTTGGTTCAACAAGATTGGAGATGCAGACCCACTGGATCCGACTTTGTACGATCTGACGTTTGACCTGGGTGGTGACGTGGGTGACGACAAAGTTTTAGAAAAATTGTTGCTAGAACTCAAGGGATCAGATCTTCGCAGCATGGACGACGGTTATGACCAGTTGCTACGACCCGATCGTCAACCCGTAATCTGAGGGAGCTGACATGACGACACTTAGGTTAACTGCACGGGGCAAGGGCGTCGCACGTTGGGATGGACGATGTCGATATTGGGAATGCGGCAAGAAATTCCGGGTTGTGTCCGAGCAATGGCAGACGAAAGTCGAAGTGTTGTCTGTCCTGAGTGATTTGCCCCACAGAATCAAAGGACATGTCCATGGAAACCAGCGTGTGACCGGATTTCATGAGCGTGGCGGGGAATAGCTTCAGGGTGGATTAGAACTACCGTAAGTGGAACGAAATATGAACAATTTGACGGAGGTGAGGATATGAGTCAGTTGGGTTCTGTCAGAACTCAGTGCTCACCATGAAATTCAGTCGACCTAAATACATGACCGATCACTGTATTTAAGCTGACAGCTCGGTCATTAGAGTCGACCACCTACTTGTGAATATCTCTCTCCGATGGGATGCTGACACTTGTTGACCGTCCAATACTTGGACTCTCAAATAATTTCTCAACTCATCAAATGCCGTGCAAAACCGGCTAGCGGACTCGAACTTGGCGAAGCCCAGCAATGGGCAATACCGTTGCTTGATAGGTCGATGATTAATTTTCGTGTTCACCGGCGAGTTCGACTCTCCCCGTCGGCTCTGTCAGAACTCAGCACTATCTAGTCAGTACGGAGCCAGAAACTTCAACCCGTTATGTCACGACAGATGTTTGGCTGCTTTTACCGACCGGGCGATGGCGGCAAGGGCTTCGGTAAATGCTTCAATCACCAACTGACCTTTTGGGGTTAGATTTGCACCTTTCGCACGTCGGTCGAAGATTTCAAAGCCGTAGACCTTCTCGACACGCTGAACTTGCCTGCTTAGTCCGGGTTGGCTGACTCCAAGTTCAATCGCTGTATTAGTGAAACTGCCATGTCTCGATACGCCTAATACTGCAACCATCTCTTTGACTCCGACATCAGGGACATTCGACAATTCGTCTGCCGTTGGCGTGTCATTGACGAACAACGCAAATGCTTCAATCTGTTGTTCTGCGGCTTGTGCAGCTTTAGTAGTAGCTTTCGCTGCCTTCAAAGCACTTCCAATAACACCGCTGTTGATTCGTTCTTTTTGGTCTGACATATCGACTACTCTCTCGAATCGGATTCTTCCTTGACTGGGCTGGTGAGCCAACCGAGCATCAATCTTCGCCCCGATCTTACGCCCACGTCTACAAGTTGCCCGTATTCAACCGAAACGCCGAGTGCAGTGCCGAACGCTTCGTAGTCTTCGTACCACTTCTTATCGCTGCTGAATGAATGCACCAACATGATTCCCGTGGTCGCTGAATAATTCTCGGCTTCGATCAGTGCCGACGCAGTTCTATGCAGTAGTTGATACCGAAGTCCCATTGCATCGCTCACGTTGATCCCGAGGATGCCACACAGCCCTTCAAGGCGAGCCATACGGTTATCGACACGATCATCTTTGTGTAGCCACTTCTCGACGATCTGGTCGAAGGACTCGTTGACCTTGCCCTCAACGGTGATCGTGATGAGTCCGTCACTGGATTTCGCCAAGACGAATAAGTCCGTTTGAGAGTCGTAGCCGCCACCAGGAAGCTTAGTGCCTGCTTCGGGAACCCCAAGCAGCATCTCGGCATCCCTGATGCCCGGAACACTTGCCGACGTAAAAATTCGCTGAACGTCGGCTGGGAAGCCCTTCTCGTCTTGCCAGTGGTCAGCAAGGCTCTTCGCTGAGTAGCCGTGTCGCCATTGCTTCACGGGGTCTCGTAGCAGCTTCTGCCAGTCCTTCGTGGATGTTGCGGGTACGAGAATATGCATTGCTAACCTCACGATGCGTGGCTGGATGTTCGACCGCAGTATGCAACATCGGAGTGGTCAGCGTTTTAGCCCGTCGTGAGGATTCAATCGTTGAACTGACGCACGCCACGAGTAGTCACCAGCGAGTAAGAATGTGGGTGACCCTCGTAATAGGGTTCAGTCGGATCTGTCAGAACTCTGAGATCTCGGGCAAATTGATGCCCAGACGAGTCCGTATGATGTTCGATTTTGTTCTCAACAGGCCAACATTTAGTGCCGACTTAATGGCAAAAAACGAGGTTGTGCACTGAGTTCTGACAGAACCCTTAAAGCCGTATTACTCTTCTTAAAAGACGCAGCGCCTTGATTGATAGGGTTCTGTCGGTTCTGTATAACTTCAACTCCGCTGGCGTGTCGCACCCACCGAATGTCACAAAATTTTTGGGTCACAGCGAGACGATGCTAGGATTTGGTGCATGCCGCACGAGTGGTTCCCGTTTCAGATCAGAGCGTTACGAAGCCGTATGGGGATGACCCGACGGGAATTCGCGGACTTGATGGACGTATCGACTTCGACGGTTGGCAACTGGGAGACGGGTGCGCATCCACCAACTCACGCCCGTCGAATAGCCCTGACCGCCATCGACCGAATGCACCGGACGGTGTTCACATCGAGGCAACTACCGGGATAAGTGCTTTTGATACGAACAGCGGAATCGGAACATGGTGAACGTAGTTGGAATCGCTTCGATAGCGTCTACGGCCTGCATCTCTTCTGAGTACACGATCTAATTACCCTGATTGGTAACCGTCTCTGGAACTAGGTCGCACGCTACTTACATCGAGATAACTGTTCAAGATGCTATTCTGCCCAGACACAGAGTTCTGACAGAACCACTTAAGTGAGGTTATAGCCATGAAAGTGATCGTTGAGTGCGTCATTTGCCGCGAGACGTTCGATTCAGATGATTCACTGTTGTTGCCTGAACACCCTGACCAGAAGATGACTGAGGTCAATTGCATAGGATCAAACCATAAAGGTCGACCAGTCAAAGTTGATCCGGAATAACGGGTGGTTTCTAAGGGATCAGTCAGAACTCAGAGCTCAATCCAGAATTTTGCCATTGAGTCAGAGAGAAATGTCGACTCACAGAGTGTGAAATCGAACATCAGATCGACTCGATCTGGCATCAATTTACCCCAGATATCTTGGTTCTGGCAGATCCGGCACTCAAAGATCAGGTGAGAAAATCTCGGAGACCAGCCGTATGTTCGTTGCTGCGCAGGCGACCAAGAGCTTTGCGTTCGATCTGGCGAATTCGCTCACGAGTGAGCTTGAGTACGCCACCAATCTCGTCAAGCGTTCGGGGGCGGCCATCGGTCAGGCCGAACCGAAGTTCAAGGACATATCGCTCTCGATCCTGAAGATTGCTGAGTAGTCTGCCGATCGCTTCATGCATTGCCGTCTGAGCCACAACATCGATCGGTGACGGAGCAGAACTGTCCTGAATCAGGTCTCCAAGTTCATTCTGTCCATCCTCACCGATTGGTGTCGCTAGAGAAACCGGTTCCTGCGATACCTGGAGAATTTCAGATACCCGCTCAACCGAAAGTTCGACCAGCTCAGCGAGTTCTTCCACAGTTGGTTCCCGGTCCAAATGCTGACCAAGTTCGCGACGCGCACGCATGATCTTATTCAACGACTCTACGATATGAACAGGAATTCGAATCGTCCTAGCTTGGTCCGCTATAGCCCTCGTGAGCCCCTGACGAATCCACCAGGTTGCATATGTACTGAACTTGAAGCCCTTACGGAAGTCGAACTTCTCGATGGCGCGCATCAGTCCGATGTTGCCTTCTTGAACTAGATCCAGCATCGGAAGACCACGGTTCAGGTGCTTCTTAGCGATACTGACCACAAGCCGAAGGTTTGCTTCACCAAGGTGAAGACGAGCCTTTTTACCCTCTTCATGCACTCGCAACAGGTGGGCGTTCAGGACTGAAGCTAATGGCCGGAGAGCGGTGATGAACGCTGGCTTGACGACTTCGTCAGGTAGATCGTTAAGTACTGGATTTATCCCGAGTATGTCGACCAGATCCGACGCGAGGAGTCGGGAAAGTACTGACAATTCCACGACCATCTTGTGTGCTTCGTCCGGTTCAACACCAAGAGCATCTGAAAGGTAATTAATCAGTTCCTCTTCACGCTTGCTGTCGACAATGGCGCGTAGATCCGGGTTAGTGAGTACAGCCTCGAGGGTGACCGGAGTCGTAAGACCGAGGTACTTGGCGACAGCGGAGGCCGTATCTCCAACTTGACCTAAATTCGTGAGTATGTGGGTAATGATCCTGAACGTATCAGGATTTCCAATCTCTATCTCGCCCTGGATCTCTTTTTCTATTGCTTCCAGACGTTGTGCGAGTTCAACGGCACGAGCGAGAACAACTTCGTCAGCAGCGGTGAGCAGCGAAACTCGGCCGATCTCGCGAAGATACATCCGGACTGTGTCTTCTGTGAATGCGGATTCCCGAACTTCTTGAGCTGTTGCGTTGTCGAGATCGGTTGCGGAATCTGAGGCTCGGACGGTCTCCCACATATCCAGCTCTGACCGTGTCGCGGCTGTGGCACCATTTTCCGTGATCTGGTTAGCCTCATCGTCCGAGCCCTCCATACGGGTCAAGACGTGCGTGTACTCGTCATCCCCGAGGGCTGCCGAGACGTCATTGACCTTGGTCGCTGGTTGCTTTTGCGCCACCGATTGTTCCTTTTGGGCATATTTTGCCAGCACCAAGACGTATCAAATATCCATCTGGATATCGATCTGATTCACTTCGACCTGGTATCTCGCACGCAGCTCGCCACGCGATGATCTGCGTGACGTTGCCACTTGAGAACAGCCTAATTCTACGGTTTCTGTCAGAACTCAATGTCGGGGCAGAATAGCATCATTCCTCTGAAAATCTTGCATGGAATATCTACAACCTGGTCAATAAAAACCACCCACTGCCGAGATAGTTCATAGCTAACACAGTTCCAATGCTAGTCTGGTGCGATAACCATGTCTCACCGAACCAGAGTTCTTCTATTTAGTGTGCTTCTCCTGATATCCGCTTGTGCCCAACCGACTCAGCAATCCATAGATTCGAGTGTGGCAACAGCAGTAGCTGCAACAGTCGGTGCAAATGCGACGCCAACACAATTACCTGGTGTTGCACTTGGCCCACCTGCGACCTAGATTTTTTGCCCCGGTTGTCAACTAGTCGAAGTAACCGGAATAGTATACGGCGACACGATCTACACGAGTA
>JABMNN010000109.1 GCA_013204545.1 Chloroflexota bacterium
AAAATCTTTTGTGCGGTATTGACTAGTTCGGTCTCCCAAAGCGGGTGCGCTACCACTGCGCCACGCCCCGACTGTATCGCCTATTCCGGATCCAGAACAAAGCAACCTGACTATTGTAGAACCGTAAACACACAATCACATAACCCAATATCACAAATTTTCGACGTATTTTCAAAACGACTGCCTGCTTCTGACAGCGCGTAAGTGAACGACGACTGACCGGAAGTTAAATTATCGACATATTGGGCGTTTTACCCAGATATTAGGTGCCAGATGTATAGGAATTCTTTCGACAAAGTGGGAGCGTTAGTAGAGAGACGGTCTCCTATGGACGTTCTCAGTTATATTTCTCAAGTGTTTTCTAGATAAAGCGCGAATCTCATTGAGGGACAGCGACGGAGTTCTAGCTACGGCAACCCTACGAATGCTCCACCGACAGCGCACTACCCAAGTAGTCGATGGATCTGTACCAAATTCTCGACCAGTTCGTCGCCTTCGCCGCGGGCATCCGCTCGGCGTTGTTCGAAATAGCCAGTACCGTCGTTACTGGGCCGCTGGATTCGCGACTTTCACCGGCTTCAACATGCAGATGTTGATTCGCGGCTGGATGATGTACGAACTCACCCAATCTCCGTTGATGGTCACGATGGTGACGGCTGCGATGATGATGCCGATGCTTTTCCTCTCCCTGATAGGTGGAGCGCTTGCTGACAGGATTGAGCGCAAGAAGATCACTATTGCAGCAGACATCACTATGCTTGGGAGCTTTATCGCTCTTTTCGCAGTTTCAGTCGCTGGCATAATGGCTCCGTGGCACATACTCACTGTCTCGGTTGTAAATGGGATTGCTTTCGCTCTGGCGGTTTCGGCACGACAGGCGATGATTTCAGGTCTGGTTCACCGCGAGCAGATGCGGACAGCAGTCGGCCTATCAGCCACGACTTATAATTCAGCCCAAATAATTGGCCCTGCGATCGGTGGTGTAATGCTTCCACTTATGGGTGCCACGTGGGCACTCGGTGTCAGCATCATTGTCGCTATACCTGCGATCCTTCTTTACTCATCTCTTAAACCCAATCATCATTCCAGTGTGAACAACGCCAAAGGCTCGGTTGTTGAGAACGTAAAAGCTGGTCTCGCCTACTCATTTCAAAACTCGACTCTTAAATTCCTGATGCTCGGCGCTATGGTAATGATTCTGACAGTCGGACCGTTCCAATCGCTAATGCCGGTATTTGCCGATCACGTACTGAAAGTCGGAGCGGGCGGACTCGGTGTATTGA
Source organism: Chloroflexota bacterium (assembly GCA_013204545.1). Lineage (GTDB taxonomy): Bacteria > Chloroflexota > Dehalococcoidia > Lucifugimonadales > Lucifugimonadaceae > Lucifugimonas. Next base: position 1,284 of record JABMNN010000109.1, read on the forward strand.
TGCTTGCTGCAGGTATCGGATCTCTTACGGGCTCGATCGTTGTGGTAGTAATTGACGAACGTGTTGGACATCAGAAACTCGAGTTAGTTTTCGGGCTACTCGCAGCCGCATCGTTAACTGCATTCGCACTTTCGCCCTGGTTCGGATTATCCATCGTTCTAGTAAGCATCACTGCATTCGCAACTACCAGTTTTATGGTTGTAAATATGACAGTGGTCCAGATCATTAGCCCCGACTACATCCGGGGGCGAGTCGTTAGTGTGAGATTCCTTGTGATCGGTCTGATGCCGTTCGGAGCACTGTCGATGGGTGGCGCAGCTGAGTCAATTGGAGCACCGGCGGCCGTCGCCATCATCGCCGGGGTTGGAGCCGTGGGGTTTGCACTTGTGCAAATCGCTTCCAGAATTTTCGACCCGTCTTCAGAAGTGGAATCGCACTAACCGCCTCCTTGCAGGGCATTACGGCACTCTTACGAATATTCGTAATTCGACCGTAAGACCACGCGACACAGACTATTACTAATCGAGTAATTGGTGCTGGGCCAACGCCCGTGCTCGGCACCGGTTACTCGAAACATACGGGCGATCAACAACTAGATGACGTGCTAGGCACGCCTTCCTCACCTGTCGAGGAGAACAAAATGATCGTTTTCAAGTCCTGCATTCGTTGCAATGGTGATGTCCACATAAAGGACGACCAATACGGCAAGTATCTTGACTGTTTGCAGTGTGGTGCGACTACGGAAGTCCCACTACGAATCGATTTTACCGCACTACCTGAAATTGCATAACACCCGATTCCACAAATTCAGAATTCTTCATCGGGAACCTGTGTGATTGGGTGTCCGGAGTCGTGTTCCCAAGATACTATCTCTGCCTCAGTAGCGCGTTTTTACGTCGAAATCACGAAGCAGTCCCGATTGAAAATCACCTCCGTCAGCGCCATTTACCCGAAGTACAAGCACACGGTGCCATCTTGGCGCACCCACCTCTGGCAGATTGTCGTTTGGGTCGAAACCAACACCGGACAAATCGGATGGGGATTCGGAGGCGGCGGCAAGGCTGCGGTCGAGATCGTCAATGGGCACTTCGCTGAAATCCTAACAGGGAAGTCATTTAACTCCGTGTCCGATATTTCCGACATCTGGGATTTCATTTACGCCGAGTCGATTCCATACGGTCGAAAAGGCGTTGCGATCATGGCGCTTAGCGGAGTCGATCTTGCGCTATTCGATGCCCTTGGCAAAGCTGAATCGAAACCTGTTGCCAGTCTTCTCGGCGGCTCAACGAAAGATCGAATGCGTTGCTACGCAACGGGTCCGGACACCGATTACTACGCTGAACTCGGTTTCACTGCGCAAAAGTTTCCTTTTCAGTGGAAGGGCGACGAGTCGGAAGCCGTTGGTGTTGCGATGGGTGAAAAAGCACGCTCAACATTTGGTAAATACGCTGAAGTTATGTTCGACGTTTACATGACGTGGGATTCCGAGATTACGTTGAGGATGCACAATGCTTTGAAGCACGTCGGCATTCACTGGTACGAAGACGTGTTGACTCCCGACGATCTACGAGAAATTGGAATGCTCAGGCACAAGATTCGACCGGTCAATATGGCGGGAGGCGAGCACGAATTCACAGCCCACGGG
>JABMNN010000110.1 GCA_013204545.1 Chloroflexota bacterium
CCCTGTCCGATCTGTGGGGGAAACAACTCTAATCCACGCGGGCAGGGTTCAAGGTGTTACGGATTCCTATCCGAAGACGGTCGCTTTGCGAACTGCACTCGATCCGAGTTCGCTGGTGATCTATTGCAGAGTCGAGAGAACGACACCTTCGGACATTCACTCATAGGCAGTTGCCGATGCGGAACGTTGCATGGCTCGTTCGGTTGGCCCGAGCAGGGCAGTGCGCCAGTTCGTAAGCCCTCATACTCGGCTGAACCTTCAGATGATTCGATCATCTACGAATACAAGTGGGGGAATGGTGAACCCGCTATCAGAGTGATCCGGACTCCCGAAAAAGACTTCTATCAGCAGCATTTAGACGATTCAGGTAGTTGGGTTAACGGCACTGGAGCGATCAAACCTCCGTTATACCGGCTGCCTGAGTTGCTAGCTGCCGATCCCGAAAGAACTGTGATGCTCGTTGAGGGAGAAAAGGACGTAGATCAAGCAACTCAGGTTGGTCTGGTCGCTACCACGAATTCCAGAGGAGCGAAGGGCTTTCAGTTGCACCATGTGTCGTGGCTTGCCGGTCGAAAGGTTCTGATCGTTGCTGATAACGATCAAGCAGGTGTCGAAGGGGCTAACCGTAAAGCGGAGCTATTGCGTCCACATGTCCGAAGCTTAAAGGTCGTTAAGTGCTTGCCAGGACTAGAAGACATCGAAGGCGGAGATCTCTCTGATTGGCTGGAAGCAAATCACAGCAAAACGGAACTTAAGGCACTGTTGGAGTCATTACCAGAATGGCGAGCATCATCAGCGAGCGTCACAACGAAACTTAAACTATCGAAGTTGTCAGATTTTTTAGTGCAACCTGAAAACGAGATCGCTTGGTTAGTTGATGGCTGGATGCCGATGGCCGGAACATCTGCTGTAGTAGCGAAACCGAAGGTAGGCAAATCAACATTTGCTCGCAACCTGTCGCAACCTGTCGCTCGCTGTCGCTACAGGTTCTGATTTCTTAGGTCGGCATACACAGCAAGGGCCGGTTATCTATCTGGCACTCGAAGAATCACCCCGACGTGTTCGTGAGCAGTTGCGTCGAATAGGCTGCACAGGCGATGAACCGATTTACGTTCACACGGGGCCTGCTCCAGAACAGCTGTTTGAAGAGCTGTATCCGTTCATGGAGTCGATCAAACCTGTACTTGTAGTGATCGATCCTTTATTTCGAGCAGTTCGAGTAAAAGATTCATCGGCATACGCCGAAGTAACCGCTGCACTCGATCCGATACTCCAGTTGGCTCAATCAACCGGTTGCCACGTCATGGCACTTCATCACGCTTCTAAGATGGCTAGTGACGCCACAGACGCAGCGTTAGGTAGTACGGCCATCACAGGTTCAGTTGACTCTATATTCACTCTCAAACAATTCGCGGGTGAACGAACAATAGAGACAGTACTTCGTGAAGGTGACGCATCACCAAAAGCCGTTCTTACCATCGATCCGGAAACCGAAAAAGTTTCATTTGGTGGAACAGTTGAGGATCACGACCGCGAACAAGTCAGTGCTGCAATTTTGGAAGTTGTTAGCGACGAATGGCTAGACGAGAAAGCTATAACAGCGGCTGTCGAAGGTAAGACAACCTACATTCGGACTGAACTTCGGAAGCTCGTTGAAGACGGAAAATTAGCTAAAGCTGGTAAGGGCGGAAAGGGAGATCCATTCCATTACGCCGAATACATGTTTTCATGTTCCAGCCTATATATACGGGAACATCCAAACAACGAAACAGAACGGGGGGCATCGAATCAGCTTTCCGGTGATAATTCTGAGCAAGAACCGTTACCGTTCGCTGATTTGACTCCCGCCGAATTAGCTCAATACCACTAGCTATCCAGCACGCGCACTTCACCCTCGCTGGCTACCTGCCGCTGTATCGAGGTCAACATGAGCTCTAGTTGAACTTGTGTGAACTCTCTAAGGACAGGTGAATCGTGAATGACAATGGATTCACTCACCTCAACAAACATTCTCAAAGTTTTGCCAAGCAGCTCGTAACTCCTGACTTTGTTGCTCTCAGTCTTCGCGTTGAGTGCCAACTCGCGCAGCCCCTTGATCACGAATTCCCTGTTGACCTGGTCAACTTCCACCTGAGCAATCTCTAGTGCAGCAATCTCGGATTGCACGTCAACAAAGGTCAACAGCCTCGATCCTTGCTGCTTAGCCGTACGCACACTGTAGCCAGCCCGTTCAGCGGCTTTCGTAGCATTGCGATCTACTAAGAACTCTCTGGCGAAACATTGGCGTTTTGATTGCAGCATTCCAATATTTTAATTGAGATTTGGAATCAGCGTTCCAGCCATATCGATCCCAGCTTACCTAGATGCGCCCGCACGTAACGAGCGCCCACGTCGCGTAGGCGTGAGTCGTGTCTCCACTTCCGATACGATACCCATCAGTGGATGTACGAGTGCATGTTTAGCCAAGGATTACGAAAATGCCTGTGAGACGTGTTGTTACCGGAGTAGACGCGAACGGCAGGTCAATGGTTACCTCCGATGGTGTATCACCCGGTCACTTCGATCTGATGACATCAGAGTTTGACGTTATGTGGTTGTCAGAATCATCACCACCGAATTTACGTGGGACTCTCGACCCTGCCGATGTGAATACATATGCCATGAAACCACCACCGGGTGGCATAAAGTGGGTGGTAATACGAATACCACCAGAAACGATTTCTGATGGAGTTGATCGCACGTCGGCTGAGTACGCCGAGAGGATGTCGGTGTTCGACACAGGCGGAGTTTTTGAACCGGGGGGCGAAGGTTGGCATACAACTCAGACTCTCGACTTCGCGACAGTCGTGTCAGGCGAAATAGATCTTGAACTTGATAGCGAGACAACTACCCTGAAAGCCGGGGACTGCGTAGTACAGCGTGGAACACGACACCGATGGGTAAACCGTAGTGGCGAAATGTGCGTGATATCGGGCATTGTGATCGCTGCGTGACTGCTTCCCCTTTGAGAACGTACGAACTTCAGCACTGTGACCCCGTCATCACTGTGTAACAAGGGGGCAAGGAGGCCTATCGGCGACCGTCTGTGACACTCGCCTCAACTTCCGCGGAGTCGTGGGCGCAACACGTGGCAGATCCGAAGCAGTATGCAAGCATGCTGCGTGAACACGCACGCTCGATCTGGGAGCAGCTGAAATTGCTAGATAAGCGGAAGGGGTGAATCTTGAAATTCTTGATCGAATTCCTAACTGGTCACGCCCGACGTTAGCCAGTGCGTGTGGGTAAGAAGCGAGCAGGTGTCGGTCGAGGGCAGAGTGTAACCAACAGGCATTCTGGGTCGTAACCTTTCCCACATGTGTACTGGTAAGTAGTTAGTGGAGTGCCGGTAAGCGTTGCTCCTGTGAAGGTAAATCTCACTACCTTTTGCTCTTCATTACCCAGGGTGATCTCATCTGATTCATCCCATACTTCGCCCCCGGTCAATTGCGCCCAGACAACAAAGGAACTCTTACTACCCGTATTTGAGTACGAGCAGTCCACATAAATCACATACTCGCCATCGATGGTGGCGTCGCTAGCTGTTGTCGCCAACACGTCCAACTCAGGTGCTGGTGCTTTTTGTTCAAAAAATATGTCAACGACAGCAACCAAACCGACCAGTGCAACTGAAATGATGAATATCTTTTTCACGGCTTCGTGTACTCCTAAGTCAGTACGGAGGCTAACTTTTCAGCCGTGAGGAGCGCATGAATGCCTGAAAATCTTGTGCGGAATATGTGCACCCTCACCACCATCAACCAACCTAATGCAGTAAGAAGTTCCCGGGGGCACCAACAAGGCAGCCATCCACCAACACCAGCACACATCGTCAAAGCAATAACCAATCTCATCATCTACACACATCACACCAGTCCAGCTACACCTATTAGCCACCACTTGCAGTCTGCACTCGCGGTGTGTGGATGTGAGCGATGTCAGGAGATGGGTTGGGGCTTATCGCTGCAGTGAAGAGACAGGAAGTCTGAAATGACCGGGCTGGCTATATCAGCCCGATCCCAGCCTTCACCGTGGTTCAGGCCGTCCAGAACGCGGAACACAGAGCCGGGTATCAGTCCCGAGGTCTTCTTTACCTTGTCGAAGTCAACGTCTTCACTGCCGACATAAATGAGACATGGCATCGTAGCGTTCAGCAGAGCAGCCTTAAGTCCTAGCACACCCTCCGACATGTACGTAATGCAATAGTTTCTGACTGCTTGTGCATCGAGAACCGTCAGTCGCGACCGCAATGCAGGGGCGTAAGGTCTGCCTGCCATTCGTTCCCGGGTGTTGATGAAATCCTCAATCCCTTGACTCAGGGCTTCGATGGTGGGATCGAGGTAGCCGGGAGATAGCGGTAAAACATCCTTCCCACCGATGGCCAGACTAAGAAGACGGTCGGGGTAGGGTTCTAGAACGGCATATCCGGTACCTCCGCCTGATGAGTAGCCAACGAAGTGAGTTTTCTCAACTCCAAGAGCATCGAGAACGGCTATGACATCAGTCGCCAACAAGTAGCCAGCGTACGCCGTGGGATCATGCGGGCTGTGGCTGCGCCCGTGAGCACGGCAATCCATAAGGATCACCTGGTATTCGTCCCTGAATGCATCGACGTATCCGAGTTCGTGACAATCGACTGTTGTCCGCATGAATCCCTGATAAAACATCAACGGTGGTCCTGTATCGACCGACTCGTAGTAGACGCGCCCTCCATCAACCTGATTCGTTGCATACGGCATGTGTCACTTCTTCTTTAGCTCGCAGTGTGTGCAGGGAAGCTATCAGGAGAGCTGTGAGGAACGCATGAAGCGCGAAAACCCAGCGCGAAAACCCGGCACCCAACACCACAGCCATCCACCCACATCAAAGCAACCCGACGACCACACCTAGTTAGCCACCACAAGCAACCTGCACGCGCGCTCTGTGGATGTGAGCAATCTTAGGAGATTGGGCTATGATGCCCTTGTATCAAATCAACGGTGCTACTCGTAGGCTTGCCAAGGAGAAGAGTCTTGGAGGAGGTAAAATTGACAACTCTTAAGCAATGTACAAAATGCCTTGGGCAGTATGCTCGACACTTGAATATTTGCCCGCATTGCGGTCATTTAGAGACTGAAGATACAGAATTAACGAACCGCATCAAAAACCTCGAAATCGAAATAAGTGTGCTGCGAAATCGGGCTTCCCAGTCCGTCAGGGCAGAGAAACAGTTTCCGCAAATTGTGTCTATAGCGATTGTGGGATTGGTTGTTGGCACGGCATTTGCGTTGATCACTGACTTCATTCCTGAATTAGTGAATGATGCAGCACCTCTAATGCTACTTATAGCCAGTCTTTTTTACGTACACAATGTGTGGGATCGTAGGAACCGTCGAGAATCTGCGGTAGATCCCGCACGGGTAAATACCTCAACCTTAGATTATTTTTATCTAGCTTCATCAGCCTTACTATTCGCCGCCGCAGTTGCGGGGTGGTTATTCGTTGACAAATCTCGCTTGTCGATTCAGTTCGCGCTGATCTCACATGTTTACATCTTGGTCACAGTCGGTTCTTACGTGCTTTGGAGAATGGTTGAACGAGATTGATATCTAGGTAAAGGCAACGAAAACAGGCAAGTGATCGTGGAATATGCCATATGTGAAGGATTCTCGACATGACCCATAAGTCCAAAGAGCGTTCATATAAAGAACTGATATCTAGAGTCGAGGAGCTCCAGGCGGAAATCGAGATACTCAGTCAGCAAGCTCCGTCCACAATGCGCACGTTTGTCCCCACCATCGCCTTGGTCATCGTCTACATTGTGCTTGCCATCATTGTTAGCTTCGCCATTTTTCGAGATGGAGATTTATCTGATCAGCAAAACGCCCAAAAATTCCGCACTAGTGAGGTCGAATCACCCGTAACCGAAGAGGTGCGCAATTGGGCTCTGCGCCAATAATCAGGCACTGAACTCGACCCAGAAAACCCGGCACGCCTAGTTAGCCACCACTTGTAGCCTGGACGCGCGCTGTGTGGACGGTGGGCTGGTAGACAGGTGGGTTTGGACGAGAATCGGCACTGCGCCTTGGTCTTGTCCGGGGCGTTTTCATTGTGTGAATCTAATGTGTTAGGCTCTGCCTAATCGCCCCACATCCGTTGGGTGGACAAGACAATCTAGGGAGTGAAAAATGCCACTGTTTATGGATACTCACAAGGGGATGGATGGTCTGACAGCGGCTGCAGCTACCGATGTTCACATGAAAGATGTAGAGACTCAGGCAAAGCACGGAGTCAAGTACCTGCAGTATTGGTTTAGCGAGGAGCAGGGTACAGTGCACTGTCTATTTGAAGGACCGAACAAGGAAGCCGGAATAGCGGTGCACAGAGAGGCTCACGGAATGGTTGCGGATGATGTTATTGAAGTGCAGCAAGGCGAATAATCGTCTAGTCAGCATCGATCACATTTCGCCTCGGTTCGCCGGGGCGTTTTCGCGTCTGTGATCTGAAAATCTCGTGCGGAAATTCTGCGCCCTCACCACTACCAACCATCACAAAGCAATAAGAAGTACCCGGGGGTACCAACAACACAGCCATCCCCCCACATCTGTGCAACCCAGCCACGCCTATTGAGTCAGGCGACTAACGTTGTAGTGCGACGCAAAGATACCGATTCCGGCGAGTGCCGTAACCACTCCAAGAGCGATGGTCGCTGCTCCCCAACCCCAGCGGTTATCACTTACGCTCCTACCCCCTATCCAGTTGTCCTTGGGATTTGTGGCAGTGTAGTTAACCGCCACAGCTCGACCGACAGGATAGTTCGCTCTTGCTGCGCGCTTTTTCGCGTCACTGAAACCCGTACCGTCTCCGACATGTACGTGGTGTTCTCCTGAGTATTCCTCTCCCTCGATTACGAAGTCATAGTCAAAATCGATATACCAGTCGCAGAAGTATTTATCAGAAAACGGACTACACCCATCAGTCCCATTAATGTGCGAAGACGTGATTGCGGCTTGAACAGTCTGTGCTTGGGCGATGGAATTTTTTAACTCGGCGATGTGTGCAGGCCGCTGCTCCAACAACGTAAGAAGGAGTTGAACTCCCACGACAATTACGGTTAGCCCAATAAGTGTTAGAGGTAAGCCAACAAACCATCGCATCCGGCGGTTGGGTTGTCGTTGACGGCCCATTCGATCTCGATGAGCGGCCGTCGGAGTTCGGTATCGCATGTTTTCGATTCTCGGGAGTCAAGAAATAAAGGTGATTTTGAGAATTACCCGTTCATATGGGTCGATATTAGGGTCAACGGAACGGAGATCTCTACCCCCCAAGTCATACAGAAAAAATGAGGAAGGGTCACCCGAAGCAGTACGCAAGCACGCTGAGGGAACACACACGTTCGATCAGGGAGCAGTTGAAGTTACTGGACAAGCGGAAAGGGTGAAGCTTGAGAGCATTAATCGATCATGTATTCAGGTCGGTCTAATCGTCGCATGAGTGTTGAGTTCTGATAGAACCGGGCTTAAATGAAAACGCCCCGGCGAACCGAGGCGATTTCAGTAGCAACTTATTGAAACTAAGAGTTACTTCTTCTTACCAGCGTGATTAGCGGCCTCAGAATTTGGATTGAATCCCTTGGTAAGCCCTGGAGCTTTTCCAATTCCCAGTCCAGTGATACCAGATGCTGTTAGTAGACCTGATGCATCATCAATCACTCCATCGCAATCGTCATCCACTCCATTCGCCAACTCTGGAGCTTCGGGGTTCACTGTTGCTTGGCTATCGTTGCAGTCCGATCCGCCAACTTGTATTCCGGCAAATCCGTCTTCGTCAACGTCGATCAAGTCTGCTCCATCGCAATCCTGATCGATTCCGTCGTATGGCGTTTCTAACGCATCAGGGTTGATTGATGGATCGCCGTCGTTGCAGTCCCCAGAGGCAGGGAATCCATCACCGTCATCATCTGGGTCGAGAATAGGGATACCAACATACGTCGAAAACAAGAAGTCTTGTCTGTCGGCAGTGTTCAGGTAATAGGTGTACCCACTTGAAAACCGAATTAGACCGGAAACTCCTGGGAAGACATCAGTGCCAGGATTTGCGTAGTGATGGGCCCAATTTAGATATTGAGGCGTGTTTGATAATGCAAGTATGTGTTTTTCATCAGGCGATACAATCACAACCTCATCAAAATCTATGTGCACAATGGCGAATCCAGCTGCCGACGGGCTAGAAGGGTCTCCCACGGACACAGATTGTGTCGTCGTGCCAAGGGGGGCACCCCAATTGGGGTAGCCAGGCAGGGATTGCCCAGGATCTGCATATATGCTGACCGTAATGTCGCCCTCGACGAATTTCGCGTGATACAGCTTAAGGTCTACTCCACTCACACCGTTGACTTCAGGTATGAATTCTTGAGCAACTATCTGAAACTGAGCAGGAACCGAACCATTAGCACCACCGTTCCATACCCCGTCAACGGTTAAAGCGTATTGATCAACGTCACCGTGAGCGAATGCGGTTGCAACGGGTAGGATAGCTAGGGCGGTAATCACTAGCATTAGTACCGTAATTCGATGTCTGAGTACGTTCATCCCGTGCGCCTTTCATTAATCTCTCTGGCTCCTGAGAAAGTATTTTTTATCTAAGCTTGCGAGCCGACGAGGATGCTATCTTTTATACCGGCCGAAACACTGCGAAGTGGCTCAAATGTAAGTGCAGATTTGGTGAAGATCCGATGAAGCAAGGAATTTTGGAGACCCTCGTATTTCTCTAGACACAACTTGGTAGCCCGATCCGCTTGGGTGTAGTGTCAGAACGGTTCTGTTAGAACTCAGTGTCGGGGCAGAACAGCATCATTCGGTTGGAAATCTTGCGCGGAATATGTGCGCCCTCACCAACATCAACCAACCTAATGCAGTAAGAAGTACCCGGGGGCACCAACAACATAGCCATCCACATCAGTACAACTCACCAACATCCAGGTCAGCCACCATCCGCAGCCTGCACGCGCGCTCTGTGGACGTGAATGATGTTTGGAGAATGTGGGGTATGATTCCTGCCTTCGACCGTATGTGTCGGATTAGTTGGAGGTTACTCATGTACGTTCTGCGCAGAGTTTATGAAGTCAAACCAGGCATGGCTCGGAGATACGCAACCATCGCAATGAAACAGTGCGAGGAATACGAAAAGGCAGGCCAGCGATCACCGGCTCGAATCTACTACAACGGTGGAACTGTTCCCGGTGATAAGAACCGGGTTTATATGGAATGGACGGCGGACGTCATCGATTCGCCTTCTCGTGAAGGAAACGTAATTCCTCAGTCCGTACGAGATGCAGGCGCAGCCGGTCGAGACATGGTTATCGAGAGCTGGATTGAGTTCTACGAGTTGATGACCCCAGGCAAAGCAGACAACGGCTGATAACTCGCTTTTGCGAGTCCGGTTGCTGTCAATTCTGCTGTCACACGCGACAAGTCGGCAGTCCAGTGCTTTCCTGAACATGCCGACTTGAACGTAGTTTACTTGGTACCCCCGGCGTGAATCGAACACGCGGCACATGGTTTAGGAAACCATTGCTCTATCCACTGAGCTACGAGGGCAGGTTGGATTTACGAGTTCAGGTTAGCTATTTGAAGCTGCCGTCCCCCCGTCAACTGTGACCGATTGTGAACAGTCAGAAAGGCTAAGTGTTCACAAAATGCTCCAACAAGTCGACTCTCGAAGGATATCGCTCGGTCTGTCAGTGCGCCAGCTAGCATTCCAGTTATCTGTACCGCCATCGCTTCTATCTATGGCGCTCAATAGGCACCGCAATCCGAGTAAGCAATTCACAGGCACGTTGAAGAAGTGGCTACAGGCACCTGCCAAAGGGTTGTCAGAACATCGCCCAACTGAGTTGTTGCGACAATTCATCGCAGACCGAAGCAGCCATCTGGCACCGAGTACAGTCCGGTTTTACATCGGTAAGCTCGAACCGTTTGTTCTATGGTGTGAGAGACAGCAGATCAGTGATGTACGAGTAATTCAACGGGCTGATGTATCTAAGTTCCTCTCTCATGTTCGAAACGGACGATCTCAACCTGCACGGCCACTGAATGCCGGTGGCATTAAGCTGTATCACCAGACGCTAAAGACTTACTTCAACTATGTAGGCGAAACTTGCGACATCCCTGCCACATGGTGGAATCCTGTCAATGCAATAAAGGTGAAGGGAAGTCAGGTACAGACACTTGAATACTCCGATACAGAGATAGAGCAGATGTTTATAACCATCGACAGAGGTACGGATGATCTACTCAGGCTGCGTAATAAAGCGATGTTGATGGTGTTGCTCAATTCAGCGGCACGAGCCTCTGAACTGCTGTCTATGAACGTGAATGATATTGGAGACAACGGGCGAATCATGGTCACTGGTAAGGGCAGTAAACAGAGAGTTGTAACTATTGGAGAATCTGGATTGTCAGCTGTGAACTCTTACCTCGACAAGCGAGGAAATAGAAGCGAAGCACTGTGGCAGACATACGAAGGGCAACGGCTCGCCAGTGATGGGATGAGAAGTTTATTCGCCGGAATAGAAAATAAACACCCAGAGGTGTTCACAGATGGTCTATACGCCCACAGGTTTCGCCATACTGCGATCAGATTGTTGAGGGCTAGAGTGCCGTTGAGATCAGTACAAAGGTACGCAGGGCATACCGACCCTCAAACCACTTTGAGGTATGCACAGGCAATAGACGTAGATGAGGCTATTGCAGCGGTTGAGA
>JABMNN010000111.1 GCA_013204545.1 Chloroflexota bacterium
GGGCCAAAATGCCGTTCGCAATTCGCTGGGAAGAGGGGGGCCTATCTGAGTTATGGGCTATTACGCCCAAGGGCAGGCACGGCCTCTGATCCCTCCTCGGGTTTAAAGATACGAGGGCTTGCTTGGTGATTAGGCAGACCTGAATACATGACCGGTCACTGTTTCTAGGTTGAGAATCCGGTCGTTAAAGTCGACTGTGTGGCTGTGAATATCTCTCTTCTAATGGACGATGGACGCTGACTGGCGAGTCGGTGCGTTCGTTGAAACGGCGTCGGTCGTCTCGGCAACAGAGAGTCTGATTTCCAAGCGGGGGTTGCGGTTTTCGGTCGGTAATAGGCGTAGGTAGTCAGTGTAGGGTGGACATGAGCAGAACCTCCCTGCTTTCACAAGGGAAGATGCTAAACTGCCCCGGCACTGAGTTCTGACAGAACCGTTCGGACTTTCCTAACCATCCAGAAAGTATTTTCCGATGAGTGAATTAAATAAATTTCAAGTAACTCTAGATAAAGGAGAGGTCGCATTTCTTAGCTCCGTTATCTCGTTTTTCAACGTAAACGTCCAAATGGCTATAGATGACGCTAAAAAAATAGGTCAACCGGATTTCGGGTCTTCGTTTGAGGCAGCCAAGCCAAAAATTGATCTCATTCAAGCATTGGTCATTGGTCAGTCTGCTCAACAGGCTCGAGACAACGGGACGGCGGACGAACTCAAGTCTTTAATTGACGCTGAGGCAGAACTATTGAAAAAAATGATAGAACTCATGTTGATGCTACGCACTGCCGCTGCTGCAAACTAAGCAACGACGTCTGGAGTCGGGTGTGGATTCTGTCAGAACTCAACGTTCACTCAGTGATTTGGTCGATCGGGATAAATGATTGGTCACTGTATTTAAGCTGAGTTTTCGGTCGTTGGAGACGACTGTTTGGCTGTGAATATCTCTCTATTAGTGGCTACTGGATGCTGAGTGGCGAGCCGCTACGTTCGTTGAAACACCGTTGGGAGTTCTAGTCGTGCCCTCTCTGATCAATCGATGATCGGTGGCATCGCAACATTCAGCGACTGGCTGACAATTTGCGTTGCCTTCCATGCTGTGTCGCCTAACGGCAGGATTCCCTCGTTGCGTAACTTGTTCATTCTGCGTTGACTGCGCTCACCGGGATAGAAGATTTCTTCTACGCCGGGTTTCGGTTTACTTGCCTTTATGCGATCCAACTCGGCGTCCATCGTTTTCTTGAAATCGTCGATTGGCTGGAATTCCTCTGGGTTGATCAACCATATGAAATGCCCCCATTCCGACCCTGAAAGCACGTTGGCGAAAATGTCGGCCATGAGTACGAGCCCGTATCCGCGAGCGCCCGCCATTGGCAAGATTGTGCTCGAACCGAGTTTGTAGTCTTTCGCATCTGTTAATGGTGATCCATCTGGGCCTTCCACGAGTCCGGTTGGGATCATTTCGCCATTCGTAGCGGCTTCCCATACCTTCGCAGCGGCGATCGAGCTGGTAGCCATATCGAGTACGTAAGGGGCATGCTTGCCTGCCGGTGCTGCGTAGGCAATTGGGTTGGTGCCAAATTTACCTGTTAGCCCGCCGGTTGGCGGAATTATGGGATGCCTGAAGGCACTGCATGCAAATGCAATTAAACCTTCTTCGGCGGCGCGTTGAACATACGGTGCGAGGGCGATGATGTTGCCGGAGTTTCTGACACTTCCAGCTGCCATTCCAATGTTTTTCGCCTTTGTGATGCTTTTTTCTACGGCGATGTTCATGCCGATTACACCGCATCCGCCGTCGCCTTCAATTGCGGTGCTGAGCGCTGAATCCTTGATGATTTTTGTATTGGGGTCGGGTTTAATCGTGCCATCCTGATGCCAATCGATCACCAGTTTGAAGAAATACAGGCCATGGTCTGGACTTCCACGGAGCTCGCTATCGAGGATAACCTCGGCGATTTGAGTAGCGTTTTTGGACGATGCTCCAACTTTTACTAGCGAATCTTCCATGAATTTCATGGCATCGGCTATGAGAATTTCCGGCACACATTTTCCCCTGCTCGTTCATTCATTACGCGTACGGTCGACGAAATAGTTTAGTTGATGGCTGCTATCAGAACTCTGCGTTCACTCCGCTTTTAGTCCGATCTGAATACCTGACCAGTCTTTGTATTTAAGCTGAGAATTCGGTGATTTGAGTCGAGCTCTTGTTGGTGAAGATATTCCGTCGAACTTCCGCTGGAACATGCTCGCTACTGGCACAGACAACCAGTGTCGGTAGGACACGAGCAGATCTCCTCGGTAAATGAGGATTGATGCTATTCTGCCCCGATGCCGAGTTCTGACAGAACCGGCACTGATACTGAATGAGTAAATATGGAACGGCTCAAAGTTTACCGTCAGAAAACTACATTCATCAGGAATTTTCATGACACAGGAATTCACTCTTGAAGATCTTGTTCCATACCTGAAGCTATTTGAGGAACTAGAACTCGATATCTGGATCGACGGTGGCTGGGGAGTCGACGCGCTTTTGGGCAAGCAAACTCGATCGCATGAAGATCTAGATTTCCTTATCGAAAAGGCGAGCCTTAACCTTCTTGTTGAGACTTTGCGACAAAGAGATTTTGAACACATTCCCACGAACGATCACACTCTCTGGAATTTCGTAATGGGCAATTCTGACGGTAAGAATTTTGACTTCCATGTGCTTGAACGGCAGGCGGACGGTGACTACACGTACGGCTCTCCAGACGATCTTGTGTCAGTAACAGCTGAATCGCTCACTGGTAAAGGAAGCATTGGAGGAATAGAGGTTCGCTGTCCCACTCCCGAATTCCAGATCGACAGCCACACCGGGTACACGTTGAAAGAAACGGACATCCACGACGTGACGCTGTTGAGCGATAAGTTCGTCATACCGCTTCATCAGCAGCAGTTGGAATATTTGTCCGCACACGCCGACGACTAAGCAATTACCACAGGAACCAGCATTTCAGCTGGCATCAGTGGATCTATCAGAACTCAGTGATAATCACATCGCTGGATGTGTTCACCGGCGAGTTCGACTCTTCCCATTGAACTCCAACGATGATGCGGTGCTGGATCGGATATTTGTTAAGTGCAAAGACCCAGCTTGGTACTGGGTCTTTTGTTGGGGATTCGCTGCGTTATCTGGGTGCTTATGGGGATTCAACTAGCGCGCCGTAGCTTTCTACGCTGCGGGGCGGGAGTTAGGTGGGCTTGTGCGTTTGGGTTGTGTACTACTTGTTTTTGTTTTCTTTCCACTGGCGGAAGCGTTCTTTGGTTTCGCCTGAGATTGGGTAGTAGGTTCCGGGTGGGACTTGCTCTTCGTCGATGAGGCCGATTACGAATTGTTCGGCTTCTTCTTGTTCTTCTATCCAGTCGATTACTTCTTCTGCTCTATCGGCTGGGACTACTACTACTCCATCGTCGTCGCCGACTATTACGTCGCCGGGCATCACGAGTACGCCGCCGACGTTGATGGGTTTACCTTCTTCGAAGGATTCGAGGAATGGAAGGTTGCCCGCTGGTGATCGGTTTTTGGCGAAGACGGCGAGGTCGTATTCATCGGAGATCATTTGGAGATCGCGAATCGCACCGTCGGTGACGAGTCCCTGCGCTTTTTTTTGCCAGAGTTGGCGGATTTTCATGTTGCCGAGGATGCAGGCGTATTCGTCGAATGTGTGGGCTTCTACGACGAGGACGTCGTTGGGTCCGCATTTTCCCATTGCGAGGTATTCGGGTGATTGTCCGCCTTTACGGGTTTGCTTGAGGAGGTCGGGTCGGGCTGGAATGAATCGGAGGGTTTGCGCTCTGCCGACTAACGATTTGCCGGGGGTGTATGCCTTTACTCCTCGCATTAGGCAGAGTTGGTAGTTGGCTGATGCAAACCATTCTTGCCCTGCGGGCGGGGCGAGTCGCCAGACTGCGCTGTAGGCGGTGGCGGAGGTTACTTTGCGGAAGCGGTCGAGTATTTCGTCGGATACGTGAGTGGGCATTTTGCTTGATGTTCCGGTGGGTATGAATTAAATCTATGTTGCGAACCGGAAGTATATGCGTGGGAGGTGTGGGTTGGCCGGTAAGTGGGGGGAGCCTGTTACGATTCGCCGGATATAAATTTCGCTAAATATTCTGAAAGTCAGATATGACACAACTGATTGCGGCTGGTGATTCTCGACTTAAGTGGTTGGGAGAGATTTCGACTGAGGTTGGTGACGGGTGGGTTATGCCGTGGCGGGTTCCGCATAGTGAGCGTGGGCTTTACGCGTTGGAACTTGCAGAACGTGCTGCGATGCCGGCGGGTGTGCGGTTGTGTTTTCGGAGCGATAGTTCGTCCTTAGAAGTTAGCTGTGATTCATCGGAGGAACGGAACCTGCTTGATCTGGTGATCGACGGTAAGTTGATTAGTTCGGCTAAGACGGTTGGTACGACTTCGATTCGGTTCGGGAATCTTGGTTCGGGGAGCAAATCGTTCGAGCTATGGTTGCCACAGGCGGGCGAGTTCAGGTTTGGTGGTCTGAGGATAGAAGCAGGTGCTGAGTTTTCAGCCCCTACGGAATCGTCTGCCAAAAAGTGGATCACTTACGGGAGTTCGATTAGCCAGTGCAGAACTGCAAATTCGCCGACGAAGACGTGGCCAGCGATTGTGGCTCGTACTCGCGGTTATGATCTGACTTGCCTTGGGTTTGGCGGGCAGTGTCATCTCGATCCGCTGATCGCCAGGGTTATTCGTGATCGAGAGGCAGATCTGATTTCGTTGTGTTTGGGGATCAATATCTATGGTGGTGCGACTCTGAATCAGCGCACGTTTGGTCCGGGGATTCTGGGGTTTGTGAATATCGTGCGCGAGAAGCATCCGACCACTCCGATTGTGCTGCTTTCACCGATTTATTCGCCGGGTCGTGAGGACACTCTGAACGCGGTTGGTTTTACGTTGAAGCAGATGCGTGACGAGGTTGCTGGCGCGGTGGAGACGTTGAAGGCGAATGGCGATGAGCATGTTAGCTACGTCGATGGTTTGGACGTTTTCGATTCGAGTAAAGCGCATTTGCTACCGGACGATCTGCATCCGGACAACGAGGGTTACGGGGTGATGGCCGACAACATGCTGAGGCTTCTGCCTAAGGTGTAGAGACCAAGGCTGAGTGATCGAAATAAGCTTCTGGAAAGAGTGCGAATAACTGGCACTGCGAGTTGATTATTCGTGCGGGTGGTCGATGTTGTTGATGCTGCGCCAGATTCGCCATTGTTTCATTTCATCTCGCTTGTAGACGTTGATGTATTTACCTCTCATGGTGACGGCTTCGCCTCCCATTTTTGGTGCCATTGAATAGTTGAAGGCTCCGCGAGCGTAGGCGATGGATTCGAGGATTTCGATTTCGGCGACGACGGATTTGATGCTGGCTTTGATTGATCGGAAGAATTCACGCTGATGAGCGACGATTGCTTCTCTGCCATTAACCGCAGGACGATCGGGCAGCATGAGAATTGCGTCTTCGGCGAAAAGATCGTCGAACTCGTGGATATCCGATGCGTTTGTGGCACCCGCGTACCGCTCTTCGAGTTCAAGTATTAGCGATCGTTCGTCAGACATGTCACAGCCCCCCATTTAACCCTGACTTCCGTCAAGGGTTTCAACCCAGTCGTGCAAGAAGAATATGTCCCATTGATATCAACCTGAATCGCGATCATCAACAGTGTAGACCAGTACAAATTCGGTTATGGCTGGCGGTCTTCTTTGGGTTCGTTTGATCGTTGGGCTGTTCGTTGGGCTGTTGGGGGGTTGGTTATTTCCAGATCTGTCGGGCGTATTGCGGTTGCAGTGGATGTTTATCTGCGACATTCTGCTTGTATTCCCGATGGCGTTTTGATTTGCGCCGACGAAGGTAGAGGATTTTTTCGATGAGTAACTTTTTTGTTTTGGGTGTTGACGGTTATGGGCTGATTGTTTCTGCGATTACGGCGCTGGCGATTGTGGTAGTTGCGTGGGTGCTTAACAAGTATTTGACGAAGGTTATTCACGCGGCAGTACGGCAACGGATGAAGACGATTAACGATATGTCGGATGCTGGACGAGAACGGCGGACGAATACTGTCGCGGGGTCGTTGTCAAAGGTGACGAGGTTGGCGATTTGGATTGTGGCAGGTATTACGGCAGCTTCTGAATTCGGGGTGAATGTTGCTCCTGTGATTACGGGTTTGGGCATCGGTGGATTAGCTGTTGCGTTCGCTGCTCAGAACATAATCCGAGATTATCTACACGGATTTTTGATCGTTACTGAGGACTGGTACAGGGTGGGCGAGGCTGCAAAGGTAGCCGGTGAATCGGGATTGGTTACCGCTGTGAACTTACGGACGACGGTGCTTCGTGATGGTAACGGTGCACTTCATCAGATTCCGAACGGTCAAATTTCACAGGCAACGAACATGACCCGAGAGTTTGCTCGGATCAACTTCAACATTGAGGTTGGATACGGCGAGAATCTTGATCGTGTGTTTGGTGTCATCAACGACGAGTGTGAGAAATTCAAGGCAGACCCTGTTTGGGCTGAGCAGTTGCTGACGACTCCGAAGGCTTTGAGAGTCGATAATCTCGGTGCTTCGGGTGTTGAGATTAAGGTGATGGGCGATACGATGCCGATGAGTCGTGGTGGTGCGATGGGTGAGCTAAGGAAGCGGTTGAAGGAACGCTTCGACGTTGAGGGGATCGAGATTCCATGGCCACAATCGGTTGTTCACTTTGGCAACGCAATGCCGAAGGGTGAAGAGGTGGCGTAGGCGCTGTTGACGATTTCATACAAAGAATCGGCGCAACAGATGGGGTGAACAGTTGGAGCGAGATGTACACGCATCCCGCTTCAACACGAAACCTTTAGATTCTGGTCGTACATAAACCCGGCGAAACAACTACCGTGAAGGAGTCATCCACAACGAGGAACAAGGTCGAATGCCGAGACGTAAAGCAAGCTGGGCGATATGGGTATGGACTGCCATCATGGCTCTCAGCACGATCCTAACTGTCACCAACGCGTCCAACGGTTGCCCGTCAGAAGATAGCCTGTGTGAACTCATCTTCGGCAGCATCGGCGGAATAATTATCGTGATGATGCTCGTGCCAGTGTGGTTCATCGGCTTTATAGTCACGTTACTGATATGGCTACTAACCCGTCAGAAAAAAACGGACACACACGGCTTGCGGGAATAGCGTGCTGGATTTGGCGTGTGATGGATTTAAATGCCTCGGCTTGAGTCGGGGCATTTCCGCGTTGGTACTAATCCCCTGCCGAAGCTGATCCATCGGGAGTTGGCTGGACTACACCTTGTCCATCGCCAAGGAGTGTTCTTCGGAATGTTTTGTCCATTTGGGAATGGATTTTCATAGCGAGAGTTGCGGTGGATGCGGCACTGAGCGCCATCACAAGTGCCGTCGCGGGTGAAGTCATATCGGCGACAGGCATCATATGAATTAGCTGCGTCACCATCCATACGCCAGCGGCGAGCATGAACAGGCTGACTACGCTAACGCTGAGAGCTTCAGCGGCGTGTAGCCGTTTGGTCATTTTGAAGCGAATAAACGACTTCCGAGCGAAGATCGTACCCAGTTCAGATAACACACGCCACAGCACGATTCCGGCAGGAACTGTCAAGGTCACGACCGCCGCAAGAACGGCAACTCCTACCAGACCAGATGAAATGCCCATTTCACTTGCCAAGCTCGTTCCAGCGTTTGAAATCAGCACCCCTGCGACAATAACCAGTCCGATAATTCCGAAGCTCACAGCCGTTGTCCGAACACCTCGAATGAGATTGTGGGGTGCAGGTTTAGCGGGAGCCATAGCCCGTCGGGCCTTAGCGATAGCCGAAGATAATGCAGCGGCTTCGGTCTTAATTCGACTCGGTAGTATCCAGCCAAAGACAGAGCCGATCACTCCGTGGGAGTTGAAAAGCAGCGGGTATATAAACGACGACATCACGGTGCTAATCGTTACAACCGGATATAGCTGAGAACCTACTGAAGCGAGTTCACTTCCTGAACGTGCAATTGCCAAAGAAAATTCGCCGGGTTGCGGCATGGAGGTGCCGACTTTCAGGGCGGTTTCGCCGTCATGCCCTGTCAGGAATGTACCGATAGTTGCGGCGATTACTTTTCCAATGACTAGCACGGCGGTCACGATTAACGCAGTTCCGAAAAATTCTGGCACGTCGCTCATGTTCACGAGCATGCCGATTGAGACGAAGAACAGCGCAGCAAAAACGTCACGCACTGGAGAGATTAGACGGGCAATTTGATCACGATGTCGAGTGTCGCCCAAGACAGTGCCGATTAGGAAAGCACCGGCACCGGCTGACAGTCCCATTTCATGTGCAAGAAGTCCGACAGCGAAACACATTCCGAGACTGCCAATAACCAGAGTTTCGCGTGATTTTAGGTAGTCCAGAAGATCCATCAGGCGCGGAGCGAGGAGTGTTCCGAATACGAGTGCGCCAACCGCGAATGCTGCCATTTTTATCACGATGGGCCAGACATGAAATTCGCCGCCTTCTCCCTGATTGGCGTATCCGGCAAACACGGCTAACAGCACGACAGCAACGAAATCTTCGACAACGAGAACGCCGACAACCAGTTGTCCGCGTAGGGTCATTAGTTGACCTTTTTCTCGCAACATTTGTACGAGAACGGCCGAGCTAGAAAATGCGAGAGCGGCGCCGAGGTAAATCGATGTAGTTGGAGTCCAACCTAGTGCGCGTCCTAAGTAATAGCCGAGGGAAATCATCGCAGCGATTTCGACTGCACCGATAACTACGACTCGGAATCCTACTTTGCGTATTCGCTCCCAACCAAACTCAACGCCTATCGCAAAGAGAAGGACTACGAGTCCGACTTCAGCGACGAGCGAGACGGTTTCGGCATCTGAAACTAGACGACCTTGAAGGGCGAAAGGTCCGACGAGTACGCCCGCGAGGAGGTAGCCGAGGATTGGCGGTTGCCGAATTAGTCGGAATAGGATCAGGGCCGCCGCTGCAGCGACCATGATCAGAGCAAAGTCTCTTACAAAATCTCCTGAGTGCACATTCTTATAGTAGGAAAAACAGGCTTAAGATTTCGCCGTTTGGGCGAAC
Organism: Chloroflexota bacterium; assembly: GCA_013204545.1. Classification (GTDB taxonomy): domain Bacteria; phylum Chloroflexota; class Dehalococcoidia; order Lucifugimonadales; family Lucifugimonadaceae; genus Lucifugimonas. The sequence goes on from JABMNN010000111.1 coordinate 9,136, forward strand.
GAGGTTTTAGGGGTTTGGGGGAGGGATGGGGAGCGGGGCTGGTTGGGTTGAGTCGTTGCTGATTCCTGAGGACGATGCTATCGAGAAGCTGGCCGACTGCTCGCTGACAATTTCTGCAGATCAAACCATTGGAGTGATGCCATCGATTGAGTCTGGCAATATCTATATCGACGATCAGACGTGTGACAAGTGCGGTCAATCGAACCTTCCGTACCACGTTTGCTGGGGTGATTCGGGTGTTCGCATCGGGAATACTTATTTGGCCGACGCATATCCGTCGTCAGGCACAATATTCATCGATTCTCAGAGGTTTACTCCTGAAATCGTACTGCCGTCCTCCACAGAAATTATTACCGTCGCAGTCGAGGTCTGGGATTTTGTCGAACTAATCGGCAGTCATGCAGTCGAAGCGCTGGCAGGATTTCTCGAGAGGTGTTCGAATCCCGGATCCGACGGGATGACTCAGGCATCGGCATCGCTCCGCAAGCTTTTTCTTGCGGCGCTAGAGATGACTGCGGCGAACGAGATGGTATTCAGAAGCGAATACGCTGACCCTGACACGAAAATCAGAATGACTGAATGCGGAGAAGTTGAACATAGGTCAAGGCTCAAGTTTGTTGACAAAATTTTTAGAGACCAAGATCAGCAGGGTAAAAATATTTTCGATGTTGAAGATGCACTAGAGCTCATCAGATTCACAAACGTTTCCCTCCATAAACACGTATTGGATAGCAGAAATGACGATCTAGCGAAACTGCAGACTGATGCAATCAAACTTATTACGTTCCTCGGCCGGGTATTTCGACTTCGCGAGCAAAACTAGATGTGTTAGCTGCCACAAAAAAGCCCTCGGACGGATCGTCCGAGGGCTTTTTGTTGTTCTCTGGAGCGGAAGACGAGATTTGAACTCGCTACCTTCTCCTTGGCAAAAACAGCTATATTATTTCGGCGCAATAAAATAGGAATGATAAGACCTAGCTAGTCACAAAATTGATGCCAATGACGCCGCGACTCGCCTACTGATCAGTGAGCACAACGCCGAATACGACCGCGCCATTCTTATCGATCATGCGGGTCGAGTGGCCTTTGCCTGAGGTATCTTCCAGCAGCAACACGCTACCCAGTGGGAACTTGCGAGTCTCGTCGTCGCTGGCGGTTATTTCGTATTCCCCCTGCGTGGTGATAAAAATCTGCCGCACTGGGGCAGGATGTGGTGTATCGCCGCCCCACCCGAATGGCGCGCCCACCCAGACGGTCCCCGTGGCACCTAAAAATGGGGCGGTGTTCAGTGGAGCGGCGGGCGGTGCGAACTCGGTTGGTATGAGCTCGACGCTCAGTTCTTCGAAGTGGGATTCGCCATGTTCGTCGGAATACAGCCGTGTATAGCTGGCACTGTTCATTCAACACCTCCTGGTCAAGTACTTTGAGTCCCTAGATTGAACTCTGGAGACAATGCGAACAGGGACACTGACGCAGCAGCCCGGCCCAGGTCGATATGCCGAATCAGAGTTTAGCCTCAAGCGCGCGGAAAGCGAAGGTTCTGTCAGAACTCAGTGTCTTCGGGTCGTTCAGAACCTGGTGCACGTGGGGATTAAAAGTAGGATGTTTCACGAATTTCCGGCGTTACAACTGCTTATTTGGCTAAACCAGAAACGCCGTTGTGAGTTGATCCAGTTGGAACCGGGGCGATTTAGCAGTCGCTTAGACCTGCTGATTCCAACTCAGGGTGGGACGCTAACAGGCCTCATCCTTGCGAATGAGGTCTGCTGCTTTGTGTTCTTGGTGGAGACGGGGGAGAGTTGAACTGTCTGCCCACGTTTATTGAACGGGGGAATCACCTTGTTACGCATGATCGACAGCCTGACGGGACCCACCCTTGCGCGTCACGAATGCTCTTTTGGCGTTTAGCTCCGGGTGTCGGAGGGAGGGGTTGGTTATTTAATTTTTGCTGTGACTCCCCATGTTTCTGGTTGGAGGCCGTGGCGGGTGCGGACTTCGTTGGGGGTGATTATTCCGGCGTTTACGAGGCTGACTTCTCGGGTTACTTGTGAATCTTCTGAGTCGTTTAGTGCTTCGACGGTTGAGATGTCGAATTTGAATCGGTATTCGTGTTGGGCGATTCCGAAGGCCGGTATGAGGCTGCGGTTGAGGCAGTCTTCGATTAGTTTGAGTTCAGGGACGATTGTGTTTCGCCAGAGGAATCGTTCGAAGGTGTTTACGTTGGAGAGTGTTGAGTTTTCTAGTTCGCCTAGAAATACGGTTGGGACTCCGAAGGCTCGCGAGACTTCTTCGATGGACCATTCGAGTGCTTTTGCGAATTCCATGTCGCGCTGGGTGATGCTGAGGCGTTTGGCGTCCATGCCTCGGTTTAGGAGTAGTGGCCGGTGAGATTTTGATGTTCCTTTGAACCGCGAATCCCAGCGAGTGTAGAAGGCCGATATTTCGTCGGTGCTGGGTGAATCGTCGTTGGTGATGACAAGATCGCCGGAGGTTGCGGAGTTGGCGAAGAAGTTTCGATTGAATTTCGCTGCTTCGAAGCCCATATCAACTGCGAGTCGGGCTGGTGCTACGGATGGGAGTCCGGCGAATTCTTCGAGCGGGTTGAAGTGTTTGAACCAGACTATTTCTTCGGGTAGGTACGCGGCACGTTCGCCGGCATGTTCGTAGACGAAACCTCGGACGTATTTCCGAACGTCGGGGATTACGCGCATGCGATCGGGTCGAAGCGGCCAGAGTTCGATAATCGAGCCTGATTCATTTTTTTCTATGCCGAGGAATGCGCTGCCCCACAGCAGTAGGTTCGATTCGATTGAGCGGATTAGTTCGGCTTTGTTCCATGAACCGTTTGGTCGATCAATAAGTTGTTGTAGTGGGTGATTCTCGCCGACTTCTTGCCATGTTCGGGGTGTGGAGGAAGTGGTTGAGGGGGTGGACTTTTCGACACGGAGTTCTGGTCGCCCGACTGCATCAGCTCGGGTGCGGACTGCCGCATGGATCGCCGCTGATGTGGCGTAGTAATCGCCGTATTTCGCAGATGCCCATTCAAGTCCGATGCCATCGACGGCATCGAATCTATCGACGACGAGTCGAGTTGATCGATTGGCTTTCTCATGTGATGTGAGTCGTCGACCAAATACGCGGCTGATGCCTGATTTAATGCCGGTAGTGCTACGTAGTCCGAATTTCATTCTTAGTCCTCAATTTCCATGTCGTTTGAATCAATTTCTTCTTCTTCAGGGCCTACCCAGATTTGAAGTCCGCTTCGAGAAGACTTCGCAAAGGCGAGCATTACTGCATCGGCAAGATCGGGGCTTCTTTCGCCTCGGGATCGCATTTCGTCTTTACCTTCAATTCGCATCTGCCCGCTGCTTGTGAACGAGTACTTGACCGAAGCCAATTGCGAGATCAAATCGGAATCGTTAGGAATTCCAATTCGCCCTTAAACGAACCGCTCTCGAAGACCGTCGTATAGTTCGGCTCGGAGGTTGGCGAACTGCCCCGGCTTGCTGGCTTTACGTGCGACGTTCACCCCTTGAACGTGTTTGATTTTTAGTTCGTTGAGTCGATCGACAACGCCTGCACCGATTCCTATTTCGTCGACTCTGATTGCGCTGGGCGAGTACTGGTAGGCGATGCGTGCGACACGCCCGATGGTCTTCATCGTGTCTTCTCGGCGGTATGAATCTAAGGAAACGATTCGTGCGCCACGCCTAACGCAAATAGCTGTTCTATCGCTGCCGAATCGGGCGACATCGACACCTACTTCGACGAGTCCATCGGATGACGAGTTTGTGGAATCGAGTGGTGGATCGGACTTTGTAGCCAGCTCGACCATTTTGAGCGGGATTAGCGTGTTCTCCGATTCGGTTGGGAAGTCGCCAAGTACTCGCACCTGATAGAGGTAGCTTTCTTTGCCCCAGTTTTGCTCGGCATCGGCGACCCATTTGGGGGTTACGAGCGATGGCAGAACGACTTCGTTATTTACGAGATTTGGAGTATCGAAAGCCGAAATATGAATCGTCTTCCAGAGTCCACGTCGTTTGTGGAACGCGTCGTAGAAAGTACCTTTTAGCGAGGTTGGATTACCGAGTAGAAGCACCTTCGCGTTCTCGGAGGTTAGTGAACCTTCTATCGCTTCGAAGATGCCTTCTCGGACACCCGATGCCTCATCGACCACGAAGAGGATGTGACCTTCGTGGAAGCCCTGGAATCGTTCGGGAGTATCGGTCGAAAGTCCTTGAGCGAAGTGTTTATCGCCAAGATCGAGCGATGTTTTAAGGAGTGTTCCGCCAATGGCTCCGGCGTTTTGGTGGTGCGCTCGGCGAATTTCTCGCCAGAGTATGTTTTTCACTTGATGGGCGGTCGGGGCTGTTGTGATGACGATTGCATCTGGATGGCACATTAGCCACCAGAGGACGACGTGGGCGGCGATGTATGTTTTGCCAGATCCATTGCAGGAACGAACTGCGACGCGTGCGTGATTTTTGACCGCTTCGAGGATTTCTATTTGCTTCGACCATGGTTCGGCGCCGAGGGTTTCGGTGGTGAAGCGGACGGGATCGTTTGCCCAATTCGTTCTGACGGATTCTGGATATTGGGGCGTCACTGCGTTGCTTGGAGCCTGCGCCGTTGTTAGTAGGGATTCTCTCGGCACTAATCGCGCGGGCTAAAAATGTGGCCGCATGATCGGCATCGGTAGCAGGTATTCGCTAGAGGATCGGCTTTATCTAAGCGGATTGGCAGATCGATGGCGCACTGGGGACAGGATGAGGGTTGATCGCTATAGGGGCTGGTTGTCGGGCTAGCCAGTTGGTTTTCCGTGGTTTCGGGGGTCTGTATTTTCATGAACACTGCTTTCTTTGCTTATCAGAACATATGTTCTAATCAGCTACGCGGATATGGCTGATCCGTCAAGGGGGCGATGTCACGAAATGTTTTTTGGTGAAGTCTTGTTCGGAGGGGGAGTTATGGATGCTATTCTGCCTCCCTTTCCTCTGGCTGGCGCTGAGTTTTGGCAGAAGCCGAGCCGTCCGCATTCAGTTGTTCCACCGGACCGCTTGCTCTAAGATTTCAGTATGCACAACATTAAATTCTTATTACTCCTCGTCGTTCTAGCTGCGATATCAATATCAGTTGCCGCCTGTGGATCGTCGAACGGTGATGAATCCGTTTCGGATTCGGTCGTTGATACGGAACTTGACGCCATACAAATGACGCTTCCAGACAGCGTTTTCACCGTCGACGATGTAGCTGCTGCGGGATGGAAAAAGTCGAAAGAACTTTCGCCTGAAACGTTGCCCGGTGTAACTAGTGTTTGGTATGGGTTCTATCAGCAGCGCGACGTTGAAGTACGTGTGTATGAATCGCAGGGCGAAGCGATTAGCTTAGGCCAGGAACTCGCGGATGTGGCGGCTGGACGACGCAAGCCGAACACAATGCTTGACTCAGGTGCCATCACTAATGCACAGACCTCGACACGAACTAGTTACTTGTCGTATGCGATTGTTGGTAACGTGATTTTGCTGTGCGAGATAAAAATTGAAGACTGCCAGAGCCTGCTCGATGGTATCGGGCGATAGAGTTTCGGTTGCGTTTATACACTGATCGATTCGGTGAAAAAATCGAAGCCTCTTGTCAAATGGGATGCAGAGGTGGGGGTCTGGGGAGAGCGGCTCTTGTTCAGAGAGAGATGTTGTTGTTTTGCCTCCCTTTCCTCTGGCTGGCGCTGAGTTTTGGCAGAGCCCCTCGATTGGTCGTGCTTGCTACTTTTTTGCTGGCGGTGCAGCAATGACAACCTCCCAGAGGTCGATTGATGAAGGCCTGGACATAACGCCCGCATTGCTGTTGTCGGCTTGAAAGTCAGGATCAGCGAAGATTTTCTTCGATAGCTCTTCCCAATCACCGATCCGCTTCATCGAAAAGTCCCATTCGGTGAC
>JABMNN010000112.1 GCA_013204545.1 Chloroflexota bacterium
AGATTGTGCCATGCACTGACATCCTGAGGACGGTTCCCAGAGCAAGTGTCCAAAACGCACGAGTACGAATTGCATCTTTCGCAGTCCAATCGTCATCACTTTCGGCAATCTCTCCTGCGATTGAATTGCCGTTGTCATCGACAGAATTTTCTTGATCAGCCTTCAGCGGATCGCCGTCAGGGCCAACACCAATCGATTCGGGAGACCGTTTGTATAAGATTCCAAGAGGAGCAATGAAAATGATCATCCCAACTCCGACCCAGATAGCAGTGGTATTCCATCCCCACCTAAGTACGGCGAATGAGAGCAGTGGAACCATGAACGCTCCACCGAGCCGGAATGCGGCGCTGTTTATCGACATCACCATTCCACGACGGCGAGAGAACCACATGTTCAATGCTGTTGTCGAGGCCTGCATGAAGCTAGTCGATGATCCGAGTGATACGACGAATACATAGACCAATAAGAACGAGAAGAAAGTGCTCGTTCGTGACAATAGAATATAGCCAAGACCTGTTAGCAACGTTCCTGAAATCATTAACCGCCTGACACCGTATCGGTCAAGTAGCCAGCCAGTTAAAGGTCCAACGAGGCCGTTTTCGACTCTAGCAAATGCGAATGGCATCGCAGTCTGAGCCGTAGAAAGCCCGAGACTCTGCGAAATGGGTATGAAAAATACCGTGAAACCCTGCCACTGAACCGATCCACCGAAGCCATTGGTCAATGTCGAAGCGATGAGTATGTTCCAGCCGTAAAAACGTTTCTTTTTTACGGGTGTGCTATCTGGAACATCTGTGCCAGCATCAGAGTTGGTCACGACTTCCGATTCCTAGTTGCTTTAGCCAACCGGTCGTACATCACGATATTGACAGTCATTCCTAGATTCAGTGACATCGTCGTCGGAATCTTTACGATGTGTCGGCATTTCTTGAGAATCTCAGGACTAACTGATCCGTTTTCCGGGCCAAATATGTAGCAGGCGCGTTCAGGGTGATCGAACGTCGCGAGGTCGACAGCATCGTCGGTTAGTTCTACCGCCACGGGTACGCAATCGTTCGGCATGACATCAAAAATGTCGGCGACTTCGAGTACAGGAACATGCCGATACGCCCGTCCCGGGTCAGTTGATAATTTACGGACGTTGATCGATTGATCTTTCTCGCCAAGAATAACCATTCTTGCAGAGAATCCCAAAGCTGCCCTCAGAGCGTGACCAACATTCACTCCGCCCTTGGGTCGATCGAGGGCAATACATGCGAAACCTCGCTGAGCCAACGTCGATTTGCGATCAACCTTGCGCGGTATTATTCGCTTTGAGCGCTGTGTGTATCCGTAAGTCAATTTGTTGTAGGAATATCCGTTGGCGGTCGTTGATGCCAGTTCGTAAGTTTTTCAAATGCGTGACCAACGCGAAGGACAGTCGATTCATCGAATGGGTGACCAGTGATCATCATTCCGATCGGCATACCAGCTTTAGTGAATCCGCACGGTATCGAGTGTGAAGGTTGCCCAGTTACATCAAACACCCCTGTAAACATCGGAAGTTCACTTCCTGCACCAAGATTTCCGGCCGATGGTGTGCACTCAGCAATAGTCGGTGCTTGGATCGGCACAGTAGGGGTGATAAGTACATCGACGCTACTCATCGATTCCGCCATCTGATAATTGAACCACTGACGAGCTCGCTGAGCCTGAACATAGTCAATCGCGGGAACATTGAAACCTGATTGAATTCTCGATCGCACAGCGGGCGTATACAAATCAGGGTGTTGTGAAATCATTTTTGCGTGGACCGATACTGCTTCTGGCAACAACACACCTAAATTGATAGCCCTCCCTTTGTCTACCCATGGCATTGGAAGTTCAACTACCTCAGCGCCATTTGCGGCAATCAGGTCAATGGCGGCACGAACAGATCTTTTTATTTCTTCATCAACAATCTCGTCGAAGAAGTAGTCCGATGGAACACCGATCTTGAGCCCAGTCAGACCACCATTCAGCTCTGTCGTGAAATCAGTGATTGGGTGTGAAGATGAGGCTGGGTCTTTGGGGTCATACCCGGCAAGTACATTCATCATCAGCGCACAATCTTCCGTCGTTCGAGTCATTGGACCAACGTGATCCAAGCTCCACGAAAGATCGAGTACGCCTGATCGTGACACACGGCCGTATGTCGGTTTCAGCCCCGCAATCCCGCAAAGGGCCGCTGGCATTCGTACCGAGCCACCGGTATCGGTCCCCAATGCAACCGGTACCATCCCTGATGCAACTGCGGTGGCAGAGCCTGAACTAGAACCCGCGGTAATCCTTGTACTGTCCCACGGATTTTTCACATCTCCCGTAAAGGAATTAACCCCAGTTGTCCCGAAGGCAAACTCAACGAGATTCAACTTGCCGATAAAAATGGCACCCGCTGCTCTAAGTCTGGTAACAACGCTGGCATCCGCTGTGGCAACGTTGCCGCTCAACACCTTAGACCCACCAGTAGTCTGGTGGCCCGCTACATCTATCAAATCTTTGAGTCCGACAGGAATACCGTGCATCGGACCCAGATACCTACGATCCGCTATCTCCTCTTGCGCGACCTGAGCACTTTTGCGCGCTTCGTTATCCCAAACTTCAAGAAACGCGTTGAGTCTTGGTTCAAGTTGAGAAATCCGTGCGAGTGATGCCTCGACTAGATCAACGGGCGACAATTCACCCTTGCCGATCAAAGAAGCTAGCTCGCCGATTGACTTGTAAGTGAGATCACTGTTACTGGTCGCCAAAGTTACTCAAGCTCGCGCTTTGATTGTGTGGGCACGAAGATCGCCGCTGGCTCGAACCCCGTCGTGTCGATTTCGCGAATGGTCGAATAGGCAGCATCCACAACCGCGCCAAATCCACCGATATCCTCGGCGTCAACGATTGAGATTTTCAGGTGGTGCTCATTAGCTCGATCTGAGAATTCGCGAGCGTTATCAGTTGGGCTCATTTAGGGAGTCTCAAAATCTGTATTTCTAGTTGCACGGCAGTATAGACCTGCAATGTTTGTATCGTGCTAATCTGAACGGTCTATGCAAATAACCGACACACTCGCAATACTCGTTGCTGAAGCGCTGGAATCTGCTCAGGCTGCAGGTTCTCTACCTGCCTCTGGCGACGTTGAAATAAACATCGAACGGCCAAAACAGGCGGAACATGGCGATTTTAGTACCAGCCTCCCGCTAACACTTGCCCGATCCATGCGAATGGCGCCGCTCAAAATAGCGGAAGTAATTGCCGCTGCTTGCCCGGAACACCCCATCGTCGGTAAAATCACTCACGCCGCTCCGGGATTCGTCAACTTCACTCTTTCCACATCGTGGCTCCAGTCGCAAGTGGATGCGGTTCGCGAAGCTGGCGAACATTTCGGATCAGTCGACACCGGTAAAGGTAAGAGTGTTCAGGTCGAATTCGTAAGCGTAAATCCAACTGGACCACTCCATGTAGGACATGCCCGAGGTGCTGTGATCGGCAGTACTCTCGCGAACGTTCTCGCTGCTGCCGGATACGATGTGCAGCGCGAATACTACGTCAATGACGCGGGGAACCAAATGAGAGTGTTCTACGACACTCTCTATTCGAGGTATATGCAGGCCGCCGGTCAAGATGTGCCACTACCGGACCCAGCATACCCTGGTGAATATCTGAAAGATTTAGCTGTTGATTTACTTAAGGATCTCGGCGACGGATCTGTAGGTAAAGAGAAATCCGAAGCGATCGCCGATCTTGCGCCCGAATCTCTAAAACGAACTCTCGAAGATATTCGAGTAGTGCTAGTAAAACTAGGCGTGTCGTACGACCAGTGGTTCCACGAAAGCAGTTTGCTCGCCTCTGGTAGATTCGAAGAGGTTCTAAAATTTCTCGAAGATGCTGATCTTGTGGTCGAACGAGATGGAGCGAAGTGGTTCGCAGCCACGAAGTTAGGACTCGAAGAAGACATCGTCGTAATCCGAAGTGGTGAAGGCGGCCCAACTTATTTTGGTACCGATATCGCCTATCACCACGAAAAATTCATTACTCGAAAATTCGACCGTGTCGTCAACGTCTGGGGTGCCGATCACCACGGTCATGTCGCCAGAATGCATGCGCTACTAAGGGCATTCGGCCTCAATCCTGATCGCCTGAAGATCATCCTGAATCAGATCGTCAATTTCAAGAATGAAGGCGAATCTCTCAAGTTCAGCAAGAGAAACAACGTGATGGTCACCGTTGAAGAGTTACTGGAAGAAGTTGGTGCAGACGCATGCCGATTCACATTCCTCAGTCGGTCGCCCGAATCCCACATGGAGTTCGATCTCGGACTTGCGAAGACCCAATCGTCTGAAAACCCCGTTTACTACGTGCAGTACGGGCACGCCCGCATGGCGTCAGTACTTCGAACCGCTGTTGAACGCGGTATTAAATACGAGACTGCCGATCTTTCATTACTGACGCATGACCGTGAGCTGGAATTAATTCGAAAAATTATCGAACTGCCAGCAATCATCGAACGCTCCGCTGAACGTTGCGAGCCACATCATTTGCCACACTACGCCATGGAACTAGCACGCTCGCTCCAACGATTCTACGAAGCATGCCGCGTGGTATCTTCCGAAGAAGGCGAATTAGAACTATCCCGGGCGCGACTACAACTGGTTGAGGCCGCTAAATTAGCCTTGAGCCGTACTCTCAGTCTGATGGGGATGACCTCACCAGAACGAATGTAACCGGAAGTAATCTAGGAAACCGGTTGGCCTGAATGACCAAGCCCTGCATCTGTGTAGCGTGCAATTCGGTTCACATACGACGCTGCTGCACGCTTCATTAATTCCGTGTGTCGTTCTTTGACTACGCCAAGTGCCTTTCCCGGAGTCCCACGTACAAGAGCATTGTCTTCGTACACAGAATTCTCAGTTAGCGTGCTACCGGCTGCTACAAGGGAATTCTGGCCAATAACAACCCCATCATTGAGTGTGCAATTGTTGCCGAGAAGACTCCCGTTTCCGATTACTCGAGCGTGACACACAACGCCATGACCGATTGTAACGTCGTCGCCAATTACAGCGTCAGCATCAGCGTGAAGCACCGAATTGTCTTGAATATTAGTACCCGCACCAATCTTGATCTTGCCCGAATCAGCACGAATTACTACACCCGGCCAGATGCTAGATCGAGGGCCTATTTCTATATCGCCCACAAGGTAAGCAGTTTCAGAAACGAATGCTGTGGGGTCGATAACTGGCGTCTTGCCATCAAGCGATCTAATCATTCAACTAGCCTCTGCTCATTTGGTTGACTTCAGTTTTTAGGTAATCGAGGAAACGTTAGGTCGAGCACTTGATTGGTTGGCCTTCCGACAGTCTTCCAATCCCATGTCTCCTCAGCTTTAACGTGATCGCCGTCCCGACTACCAAGGTAGAAGCTAATTACGCCAAGTTCAACGTCTTCAGCGCTAACTGGCCCGAGAATTACATGAACGTATTCCCCGGCGAATGTGGTCGAGAGTGGTGATCCACCATGAATGAATTCAGCATAAATCGTCGAATCAACCGGCCCAGGTTCCCCATCAACTGTGAATTTACCTTCGAAGATAATCGGAAACTGAGGAGGACCTGCAACTGGAGTGAAATCGTCTCTGTCGTAAGGGGTCGGTTCAACATCTGATGCGCAACCGACAATCGCAATAATTGTCAGAGCGAAAGCGACTAATACCAGTAGCGAAAAGTTCTTAGTTTTTGTCACGTTTATACAGTTCAAATGAGTGGATGGTTTTTGTGCCAACCGGTTGCACGCTCGTATGCTGAAGCGGCTCGTATTACCGCTGTGTCACCAAACTGTGGCCCAATAAACTGAAGCCCTACGGGTAGTCCATCGGACATTCCGCCCGGTATTGAGATCGATGGCAGGCCAGCGATGTTGACCGGAATCGTGCATACATCGTTCATGTACATCTGGAACGGATCATTGATCTTGTCACCAATCTTGAAAGCCGTATTTGGCGATGTAGGCGTCACTAGAACATCGAACTTCAGAAAAGCGTCTGTGAACTCACGTCTAATGAGAGTTCGCACCTGCTGAGCTTTCTTATAGTAAGCGTCGTAGTAACCAGCAGATAAAGCGTATGTACCCAGAAGGATTCGACGCTTCACTTCATCGCCGAATCCTTCTCCTCTGGCAGTTTCGGTAGCCCGAGCTGAAGTTGGGGCGTCGAGTGTGCCGAGTCCGTACTTCACACCATCGTATCGAGATAGATTCGCTGACGCCTCCGACGGCGCAATGATGTAGTAAACCGCCAACGCATGATCGGTTAACGGCAGTGAAATCTCGCTAATGTTGGCACCAAGATCTTCTAGAGTCTTGAGAGATGCTTCGAATGCCTCGCGAACACCCGGTTCGATACCGTCGACAAGATATTCCTTTGGGACGCCAATGTTCATTCCAGCAACGCCTTGATCGATGTCTCTCGCAAAATCATCAAACGGTGCTGCAACAGACGTTGAATCACGACGATCATGACTGGAAATGACGTTCAGTGCGTCTGCACAGTCAGCAACACTTCGAGTAAGTGGTCCGATTTGATCAAGTGACGAGCCGAATGCCAACAAACCATATCGACTCACCAGACCATATGTCGGTTTCATTCCTACGACACCACACAGAGCTGCTGGCTGCCGAATACTTCCACCGGTGTCCGAACCGAATGCAATGAAACATTCGCCAGCAGCTACGCCAGCACCTGCGCCACCCGAGCTACCGCCGGGAACACGGTCGGTATCCCACGGATTGTGAACAGGACCGTACGCCGAAGTTTCGTTTGATGAACCCATAGCAAATTCATCGAGGTTGCCCTTACCAAGAATGACAGCGCCGGCATCTTTGAGATTACTAACTACCGTTCCGTCATAAGGTGGAATGTACCCCTTAAGAATTTTTGAGGCTGCCGTCGTCTCAACGTCTTTTGTCGAGAAGTTGTCTTTAACCATTACCGGTATGCCGGTTAGTGTCGTCGGTTCCTGACCTGAACCTCGAAGTCGCTGATCCGCAAGTTCGGCAGCAGCAAGCGCTCGTTCGGCGGTAATGGTAATAAACGAATTTAATTTAGGCTCGAGCGAAGCTATGCGGTCGAGTATCAACCGGGTTGCTTCAACTGAAGAGATTTCTCTAGCATCGAATTTAGCGCGGAGATCACGCGCCGTCAAAAAGTAGATATCAGAATTTATTGCCTGTGTTGTCATTCGGTTTTTCTGGCGGTATTGCTGTCGGTGTTTCTAGAAGATGGAGTTGGCCGAAGTAGTAACTGATGTTCAGGTCTATTCCATAACCGGACGAACTCGTATGAATTCGCCATCTCGGTCAGGGGCGTTCCTCAGCACGTCTTGCTGATCCATCGGTGGCTGGGGAACGTCCTTACGCATCACCGTGTTCGAATCGGTCGTGTGCCCTGTGGCCTCGACTCCATCAGTATCGACAGCAGACAAAGAGGCGAAATGCCCTAGGATGTCCGTTAGTTGAACACGCATGTTCTCTGCCTCTGCTTCGGAAAGTTTGATATACGCCAACTGCGCAATATGTTCAACGTCTTTGGGAGTTAATGGATCCATTGTTATCGGAGAAATTCTACTAGTTCTGCAGCACTGATATTAAGGATCAAGCTATACAGATAACGAGGCGTTTGATCGGCACGAAAGATCGAGTGTAGCAGCGCCTTAAAGGATGAGGGTTGAACGAAACACACAAGAATGCACCTCCGAGCTGTTTGACACGTCCAATTCTGATTGCCTAGAATCGAATTCCGTGTAGGGTTATTTTGTAACGGGCAATACCTGAGTCCGTATCCCTACCCGAGGATGTGTGCAATCTCTGCAAAGAGCCGCCTTAACCAGATATCGATATCGGTATTAATTCTCACCTGCATCGACAGGCGGCTCCGCACCCCCTCTAATACTTCTCTTTTATCGGCTGTCACGTCGGCTGGGCGCGAGTCCGTAATCATTCGAATGGGCGGTACTGCCGCGTGAGCAAATTTATTTTTGTTACTGGTGGAGTTGTGAGTTCTCTAGGCAAGGGAATTGCAGTTGCCTCAATTGGCAAGATGTTGAAAAGCCGGGGAATAACAGTCTCCGTTTTGAAACTCGATCCCTACCTGAACGTAGACCCTGGAACGATGTCTCCTTACCAGCACGGTGAAGTGTTCGTAACGGTCGACGGAAGCGAGACTGATCTCGACCTTGGACACTACGAACGCTTTATCGACGTTGAGTTGACTGCCCTTTCGAACGTCACTGCGGGACAAATCTACTCAGAAGTGATAGCGAACGAGCGTGCCGGCAAATACCTCGGTGGAACCATCCAGACTGTTCCACATGTAACCAACCTCATAAAAGACCGTATTCTCAAACTTGCCGAAAAATCTCAGGCCGATGTTGTTGTTGTAGAAGTCGGCGGAACAGTGGGTGACATCGAAGGCCAGCCTTTCGTTGAAGCTATAAGGCAGGTTCGAAACGTTGTCGGGCAGCAGAACACATTTTATGTACATGTAACGCTTCTCCCTTACCTCGGCGCAACTGGAGAGTTAAAGACAAAACCTACCCAGCACAGCGTTCACACACTCCGAGGCATGGGCATTCAGCCCGACGCAATACTTTGTCGGGCTGACCAAATAGTGGGACTAGATGAGCGGAAGAAGATTGCTCTTTACTGTGACGTTGCAGAAGATGCAGTAATTTCACTGCCGACACTGTCGAGCGTGTACGAAGTTCCGCTGCACCTTGAGGCAGAGGGGCTTGGGGAAATTCTGACCACCCGGTTAGGGCTCACAAAAACACCACCAAACCTCGAATCGTGGAGCTCCATGGTCCGAATTGATGAAGAAGATCACCCTGAAATCGAAATAGCGCTTGTCGGCAAGTACGTTGAGCTGCAAGATTCTTACCTCTCAGTAGTTGAGGCACTTCGCCACGCAGGGCTTCACAATGAGCGAAAAATCAACATCCGATGGATTGCCGCAGAAGACATCGAAGAACAAGGTGTTGAGCAGTTTTTGTCAACGGCACGCGGGATCATCGTCCCTGGTGGATTTGGAGAACGTGGGCTTGAAGGCATGATCGCGGCCGCCCACTACGCTCGCACCGAAAAGATTCCTTTTCTTGGCTTATGTCTTGGCATGCAGATCATGGTGGTCGAATACGCCCGAAATGAATTAGGTATTGCAGATGCCACATCGCTAGAAATCGATCCCAATGCAGCAAATCCTGTAATCGCCTTTATGGATGGTCAAGAAAAGCTCTCAGCAACCGGCGGTACTATGAGACTTGGTGTTTACCCTTGCGCTCTCAAACAGGGCACTCAGGTTCAGGCGGCGTATGGATTAGAAACAGTCGATGAACGCCACAGGCATCGTTATGAATTCAACAACGAATACAGAATTCCACTCGAGGAAGCCGGTTTGATCGCCTCGGGCACTTCACCTGACGGAACTTTGGTTGAAGTGACCGAGGTTTACGGACACCCTTTCATGGTCGGTAGTCAGTTCCACCCTGAATTTGGATCTAGGCCGGAACGTCCTCACCCGCTGTTCAGAGAGTTCATTAGAGCCGCACGAGTAACACTTCGAGAAGGCGGCCAGCATGACCTATTTGAGGCGCAAGATTAGCCGGCATTTTGTGTCGATTTTGAATATTGAACTAAGATAGTGGAATTATTGCCCAACGTTTTGGTATCATTAAGCGCAGCAGGCGGATGAACCACTTTTGGATCTTCGTTAGCTCTTAGCTCTGCCCACAGTGTTATAACGCATGGTTACCACAATTGGGCTTCCCCTTTACAGGAAATCAGATATCCGCTCATGCGAGCGACCTCGACAGTCTGCGATACGACTGATCGACCCACCGCTCTAAGCGCAATTAAAAAAACTAGACTCGTCAACATCTGACATCTATCTGCACAGACGTTCCCCGCACAGACAGTCTTCACTTACTTCACTTTTCCAAAAGAACTTTCGCTGAATTGCTCGCACAATTGCTAACCAAAGTTGGTTGACGATGAGAGTCATATATTCAGCCTAGTCGTCCGAATACCAGCAGGAGGAATCTAAGCTGACAACCGAAACTCGATCATCCCAATCACGTGGTGGAAATCGCCGCCGACCGGGCCGACGACGACCCCAATCACGTGGCGGGAATCGCCCCGTAGGCCTGCCGCAAGATAATTTTGAGGTAGACGAGAGCACACTACCCGATCTGGGAAATCTAGGTGCCAAAACGAATGATGAACTCCGCCAGATGGCCATAGACAAGGGCATCAAGCGTGTTCCAACACAACGAACTGAATTGGTTCTGGAAGTTCTGGCATCAATTGCCGAAGCCACCGATCAACTTGTTGGAGCCGGCGTTCTCGATCTGCTCGGTGACGGCTATGGATTCCTTCGTACACCAGGTAAACGCGGTAGCACCGAGGAAATATACGTTTCACAAAGCCAGGTTCGACGATTCGGACTCAGGCAGGGCGATATGGTTGCTGGTCAGGTACGCCCTCCACTTGAAGGCGAAAAGTACTTCGGCCTAGTTCGTGTCGAATTGGTAAACGGCTACGATCCAGAGTCGGCATCGAAGCGACCAAAGTTCGACCAATTCACGTCTATATATCCGAACGAGCAGATCAAACTCGAGACCACTCCTAAACAGATGGCCACTCGAATGATCGACATGGTTGCACCTGTCGGCAAGGGACAGCGAGCTCTAATCGTTGCACCGCCAAAAGCTGGCAAAACTGTTCTCTTAAAGCAGATTGCTGCAGGCATTTCAGAGAACCATCCTGAGATATACATCATCGTGGCGCTCATCGGTGAACGTCCCGAAGAAGTCACGGACATGCGCCGTACCATCAAAGGCGAGGTATTCAGTTCTACATTCGATGAACCGATTGAAGATCACTGCCGTACCGCAGAAATCGCACTTGAACGTGCGCGCCGGTTGGTCGAAAGCGGCGAGAACGTAGTTGTTCTGCTCGACAGCATTACGCGTCTCGCACGTGCGTACAACCTTTCAGTACCAAGCAGCGGTAAGACCCTCTCGGGTGGCATGGACCCCAACGCCCTCTACCCACCAAAGCATTTCTTTGGAGCTGCTCGTAACTGTGAAGAAGCTGGCAGCCTAACGATCATTGCCACGGCACTGATCGATACTGGCTCACGCTTGGACGACCTTATTTACGAGGAGTTCAAAGGTACCGGTAACATGGAACTGCATCTCGACCGCCGAATGGCGGAACGTCGATTATGGCCAGCGATTGACATCGAACGAAGCGGAACACGTCATGAGGAATTACTTCAGGACGAGGCAACGTTGAAGCAAGTCTGGCTGCTACGTCGAATGATGGGAATCATCGGGCAAGACTCGAACAGCCCAACCGAAGCTGCAGAGCGAATTCTCGAGCGGATGTCCCGAACCCAAACGAATGAAGAATTCCTCAGCTCAATCACAAAACCTGAAAAAATGTAACTAAACCAACGAGTTTGCAGATTATCGCCATATTACGTTCACAAGATGTAATTCTCCGGTAACGCAAACTCGTTTTATATTGTTATGGGACTCGTTGACACCTGTCGAATAGGCTCTCTATAGTTCGTAAGAACATGATTTAGGTAGTTCAGGCTCTTTTATCCGGTAACGGGTGCGTAAGAACCGCAAAGAACTGTTCAAATTGTCGAAGGGCCTATCCTAAACGGGTTGACATCGTATTCAATACGATGATTAAATCGTCTAGGTTTGTCCCAGAGTTCGATGCAGCGCGCCGGTTGGCTGACATTTGAACTGGACAGAAGTAACGTAACCGGCAAACCCTCCGTAATTGCGGAGGGACAAATGTATAGAGATCTCCGGGTTTCATACCACCAGGCAATGGCGGAAGTATTTTTTTCTGCCTTCTGCCATTGTTGTGGGTGATAACGCGGGTATAAGGGGGACTGAAGCTGTGAAGCTATCAGTGAAATTGCTTTCCGGACTTACGCTTATGGCGTTGGTCGCGGTAGCTGTTGTAGGCCTCTCTCACTCCGCCAGTGCGGCAGCGGACGGCAAGGTGTATATCACCAACAAAGCGTCCAATTTGACCACAGAACCAGGTCAAACAATCTCCGGTAACGGTCGATTGACTGCCAGCACGGTGTATGGGACTTACGCAACAGCAGCTACCGGCATAAGTGCACGAGATATCGTGGCTACATCCGATGACATGATTGTCACCGTTATTGACTCTGACGTAAACGCTACGTCCACCATCACCACGGGATCGTATACTCTCACCGCCAACTCGGGTGATGTTATCGACGTGGCTGGTACTACCTTTGGCGCACCAGGTGCACAGGTACAGGTCACATTCACAGGTACGGCTGCGTCGCCAATTGTTGGTGCAATAGGCGACATCAAAGTCGTCTTGAACGGTACCTCGACTGTTGTGAGCAACGTTAGCGTCAAGGCCATCAACTATGTTGGTGACGGCACTAACCCTGCTATCATCACGATTGGACTTGACTTCGGCACCGCTCCTGGAGCCGTAAACGTTCTGTACCCAACGTCCTTGATAAACACTCTCACAGTGGGCATCAAGAGTGTTGTTGACCCGGTAGGAACATCGTTACTGTTGACAGAGACAGGGCGAAATACTGGTCGTTTCGAAGGAACAATCAAGGTTGTTGAATTCGTATCCGGTTCAGTCACTGCTGGTGTTACAAACACCAGCATCCCTGCTTCTGGTGGTCCTATCACTGTTACGTACACAGACGCTGCTACCTCTGGTTCAGCGACTAACGTAGCTCGGTCTGCCACTCTTGCAATCGATACAACAACACCTAGTGTGACGATCGGAACTCCAACTGATAACAGTGAGTCGCAGAACCGACTTCCTTCGTTCAGTGGTAGTGCAGTCGACGCTCAGTCAGGTCTTGACATAAGCACATTCGGGCTCTTCATTGATGCTACGAATGACCCTGATAACACAGTTACACAGGTCATTGCTGCTAATACTGGTACACCAGCGTCCGGTACTCAGGCGAACATTGACACCAATGCGTTAGGAACAGATGGAGCTAGCTCCATTAACTGGTCTTTCGCTCAGGTAACACAGTTGCCGACTCTTACTGGTAGTGCAGTACCAAACAACTTGATCGACTTCCAAGGTAAGGTCACTGACCTTGCCGGTAACGTAGGTTACTCAGACTCTGATACAGCTGATAACGTCACTACAACTGGTCGCCACGGTAACCAGCCACACGTAATCAAGATTGACCAGAAGATTCCGTCGATTGCTTCGGCTTCTGCAGGTATCGGTCTTGACACATCTGGCTCAACCCCAGTGGACAAGGCCGACGTTCGAGACACAATCAAGGTAACTTTCGACGGTAACGTCAAGGATTCTTCGGTTAGCGCTTCGGACTTCAAGGTCACCTTCAGTGGTTCAGGCGGTACATTCGTACCTGCCAACGTTCTCATCAATGGTGCAAACGTTTACCTTGATTTGGACTCGACAATTCCGTCGAACAACACTCCGACGGTTACAATTCAGGGCACAATTCAGGACATCGCCGGTAACTCTACCGACGCAGGTTCTGCCGTTGCTGCTGATGCGCTCAAGCCAGTTCTTACCGTTGCCCGCTCTGCAGGTACAGGTACAGGCACAGGTTCTGAGGCTGCAGACAGCCTCACTAAGAGCAACATGACGTTCACGGTCACTTCTGATGAAGACCTTCAGGGTCCTCCTACAGTGATTCTTACCAACCTTACTGGTCCGGCAACCCTGTTCTCAGGACTGCCAACAGCACAGGGCAGTAACGTGTGGTCTGTTACTTATAACGCCTCTGCTGCATCCGCCGGCAACATTGCCGTGAAGGTTGTTGGTACTGACGTAAAGTCGAACATTGCCACACTCGGTGACCTAATCACGAAGGCATACAAGTTGGACAACAACTTGCCTTCAGCGACTTCAACTCCAGCAAATGCTGGTACGACTACCCAGTCGAACCCATTCCTTACATCGAACTACGCTGTAGCTGGTGAGACGTCGACCGTTACGATTGAATCAGCAACACTCGATGCTGTTGATGTGACAAGCAACTTAATTGCTTCCGCAGACTCGAAGACTTTCTTCTTCCAGCCTGCAACAGCACTTACTAACGCTAAGCACACATACATCGTGAAAGCGATTGATGCTGCTGGTAACAAGTCAACCACTACAACCGTATTCACTAAGTCTGACCGAACTGACTTCGTGGTCGAGCTCTTCGCAGGTTGGAACTCAATTTCCTTCCCATCGAACCCGCTTGACAGCGACATCAACACAGTTCTCTCGAACACTGGTGTAAAACAGGTTGTTGCCTACGACGCAACCACGCCTTCACAGCCGTGGAGAATTGCTTCGAAGATTGGATCAGCTGCGTACACTTCACAGACCACACCTGGTCTGACGAGCATCGCTGCTGGACCTGGTTACTGGGTTGAGACTTCGAACTTTGAAGACCAGAAGGTTGCCCTTGAAGGCCCAACTGGTCCTGGCGATGCACGACCAGGCTTGGCCACGATTCCTACCGGCAACGGTTGGAACTTGGTTGGTGTGGTTGACCAGAGCCGTTCACAGACTCAGTCCGGAAACAAGAATGGAACTCTCACACGACCGAATGCTGGTGGTACTGGCGTAAACGTCACTTCAGCTACGTACTTCAACACCGTGAATAGCGGTCGAGCGTACACATTCGACACAGTGACTTCCAAGTTCCGTGCGCTTGTTAGCACAGACACCGTAACCATTGGTTCTGGTATCTGGGTCTACATCAGCCCACAGACCAACGGACAGCTCCCGAACATCGTTCCGTAAGGACGACTACGAGACTTAGTACGTAATAACGGGCGCCCCCCTTCCGATAATCGGGAGGGGGGCGTTCTTGCTAGTAGAGACTGTTAAATACCGAGTACGGGCGCCGGAGAGAGAAATATGAAAGCTAGACTGGCAGGAATATTAATCGTGACCGCCGTTCTGGCTGGGCTGATCGCTGGTTTTGGCGAGAGTGCAAATGCGCAAGGCGAAATCCCAAGTATTTCGGCGATCACGTTACACGGCACTGTAACCATTTCAGGTGGAGCTGACCCAAATGGGATGATCATCACCGCCAAAATTGATGACTGGGTTTCGAACGCTGTGGTGGTTGGTGCACAAGCCGAAAATACTTTCGTTGGGCTATTCATCCACGCCCCTGATGAGCTTATCGGTAAAGATGTAACCTTCTGGCTCGAAGATCAAGCTCAAGCTGACGAGAAAACTCCGTACGCGTTTCTTGACCAGTTTGGCAATAACATACTCACATGGGGGCTTCCGCAGCTTCGACAGCAGAATCTGAGATTCCCGTTCGCACCTCTAGCAACTCCAACAGCAACTACTGTTCCACCGACGGCAACGGCTACACAGGTAGTCCTTGCCCCAACGTTCTATGAGGGACGAGTTCGAGCCGGTTCAGTACCGCCGCCAGAGGGCACTTTAATCTACGCAGTTATCGATGACTACGTATCTCAATTCGCCTCGGTGTTCAACGGAGAATATTTCCTAACAGTTGACCCGTTTTTCGAAATCTATGACGGGCGTCCGATTGAGTTCTACATAGGCGAAACAAAGGCCCTGCAGACTGGCGTATTCGAAGACGGCGTTGGTAAAGAGAATTTCCTATTGGTGTTCCCGCCTTTACCAACTCCAACTCCAGAACCGACTCGGACGCCGACACCGACGCCAACTCCTGAACCGACTCGGACGCCGACACCGACGCCAACGCCCACAGTGGCTCCAACGTCGACTCCAACGCCTACGCCGATTGCTAACGTAACGGCTACGGCCGAAGCACAGGCAACTGCCACGGCGATTGCCAATGAGGCTGCTGGAGGCTCTTGCAGCGCTCGAGAGGGCGGCCCTGCGGGTCTCGGCAACCTTGGACTACTCTTGGCTCCGCTGATGCTGCTTGCATGGCGACGAATGGAACGCAGATCTGAAAGAAACCGATCAATCAGTCGGTAACTACCCGGGTATGTGACCTAATAAAAAAGCCCCTGCATATTGCGGGGGCTTTTACTTATCTGCGGATATATTCGAACTAGCAGATAGTATTTTTTATTGAACCTGTTGCAGAACTACAACGGCACGTTCATCTGGCAAAGCGTTTTTGGCCACGCTCAATTTAGAAGTTGGTTCAATCACCTTCACACCCAGTTCTGTCAGAAAGCGTTGCATGGCTGCACTGGGTTTACCTGCTTCACTGTCATAACCAGACGGAACAATCATCTTAGGTTCAAGATTCCTGATAACCGCCGACATATCTTCCGGTTCGAGCCCCTGTGATGCGGTGTTGACGATCAGAATGTCGACCTTACTGATCTGTTGCACCGATTGAGCAGAGGGCTGATAACCGGGGTTGCCGAGCGTTGCCACTTGGAGACCATCAGCATCGATGATGTAGACCGTGTTGATCTCATTCGAAATTGCCGGATCGTCTGCAGGCGTAGCCACTCCTCTAATGCTCAGACCACTAACCTCGTATTCACCAGGCCCAGATATCACTTGCGAATCGCTTACAGGATGGCTTGACCGCTCGCCTTGGCTATAAACAAAGACCGTGTTTTCGTCTTTGAGTTCAGATGTGGGAGGTATGTCACCTTGATGATCCACAACTACTACACCCACTAAAGATTTGACTTCAAAGGTCGAATTGCCAAGCCAGCGAATTTCCATAGGATGTTCCTCGAAGTGATCGGTACTGCATCTCGTCAGTCGAGAGAATCTCAACTTGTACACAGTTCAATACTTAATTTAACTATGTACCCGATAAAGCGTCAACGAAATCGAATGCAAATACGCTGAAGCGAGTTCAATTCTCAACCGTTAGGTTGATTGACTAGGCAATCTTAAATAGATACCCCATGAACGGCGATGCAGCCTTGCATCAAATTTGGAACGAGATACGCCCCCAAGCTTTGACCGCCATGAGGTTTCGCAGAGTCAAATAACCAGACCATTCAAGTCTTGCTTCTTCCCAACCGTCCTCATACTGACCCCATGTCCAGTTCGGTCTCCAACTCCCAGTTTCACTTTGCGACTCGATCTCGTAATCTAGCTGAACGGGGATCAAGTCAGCCAACGTCTTTGCCAATAAGCTCGTCGGCTTGCTCGCAAACCAAAGCGGACGTGCTCCATAGGCTTTCCAGTCATTCACCGATTTTCCGATGACCAGACGCACTCCGCGTTTCAATTTCGGTAATAAATTGTCAATAAGGTCAGACGGAGCCGATTCCAATAATCTCATGAAGCACAGCATGGAATGAATTTCCATGTCGTCGGGCAGTTCGTCAAAAGTTCGTAGGACACTTTCAGTCACTTTACGTATGAATTGCTCGTCTACATAATTTTCGTATAAGAGGAGGTATCCGAGAAGCTCTGCACCTGGATTTGAACGCTTGATGGCGTCCAACTCGTTATCAACAGGGGTGTAATTCCAGCAGAGTGCATGCGGGGACTGGTTCACTAGCGGGCCAGTCGGGTCCCACCCTCCGAGTGAACCATCAAAACTTTGCCGTAAGTAGGCTATACCGGCCTGCACCATCTGATTGCTCGCAGGCACTTCAACCTCTGTCAGAATCTGAAATGCTACCGAGCTACTAAATGGTGAAGAAAATGGCATTCGCAAATCGGGTTCGATCCCGTGACCGAATCCGCCATCGCTGGTCTGGTACTTCTCAAGTTCTTCCAGAACTGCTGATACAGGCCCAGATTCGAAATGATATTCGAACTGTACTCGTTCAAGTAGCCGAGCTTGCGTTTGAATAAATTCAGCAGCCCTATCAAAAGCGCTTTTTGAAAGAGATGTCATTACCGTTCACCAATTGTGTTTCTAAATTTCTCCGAATAGACGAAATCGTACCCGGTTTCGATTCATCGAGCCTTATAACCCGTTGACGCTCGGGAAAACTGCATGCTAACTTCGTGACGTTCTATACTGAACCGTGTACACCACAGCATTGTGAACAATTCGCACTTGGGGCAAGTATGCCAACTCTGACATCAAGAAAACGAGATATTCTAAGGTTCATCGTTTCTGAACACGTTCAGACGGCATCCCCGGTCGCTTCAAGCACCGTCGCCCGCGCTACCAATCTTAAGGCAAGCCCTGCGACCATCCGAAATGAAATGGTCGCACTCGAAGAAGATGGATTGATTCGCCGCCCTCACGTATCTTCTGGCGGTGTGCCGTCAGATCGTGGCTATCGACATTTCGTCGAATTCCTGAACCCAGAAGCAGCTATCAACCCGCGCGTCGCTGCACTAATTGATCATGAGTTCGACACGGTCAAGGCTCACGTTGAACAGTGGATTGATTCGGCATCCGAAATACTTGCCAATCTCATGGACACACTAGCGTTCACAACGATTCCACATACAGCGCCAGCTCCGGTCAAAAGTGTCGAACTTCTTCGGTTACAGGAAATGCTCGTAGTAGTGATAGTTGTGCTTCAGGAAGCAAGTGTCTACAAACAAATAATCAATCTAGATGAGTCAGTATCCAATTCAGAGATAGAACACACCCGTAACCGGCTGAGCGAAGCTATCGTTGGTGTTCCAGCCCACGACATCGCTGCCCGTGGAGCCCGCATAGGGGATGGATTTGAACGTAAAGCCTTTGATTCGGCTGTAACAGCTGTCAGGCAGCACGATAGCCGATCAAGCACCGAAAAGCGGTTCGGCGGTATTGGCAAACTCTTCCAGCAACCTGAACTGCTCGCCAATTCTGCAATGTCACGGGGGGTGATGTGGCTGATCGAAGACCCACACGCTACGTCTACATTGGCAAATGCTAGCGAACCTCGTTGCTCAACACGAGTGGTAATCGGTCACGAGAATTCCGAGGAGTCGTTGAAAGACTTTTCGATCGTGTTCAGTAAATACGGAACATCCGATACTGCTGAAGGTATGATCGGCGTGATGGCACCGACTCGTATGGAATATGAAACGGCTATCCCTACTGTTCGATACATGGCAAGTCGTCTCGATCAAATGACGATGATGCTGTACGGCGGGTAGTTCTTTTCATCTTGAATCCGCTTTTTGGCACAGTTAGGTGCTCTCCCTTATTCGGATTCGACGTATCTCAGGTTTATAATTGGTACGTTCGCGTGTTTTTTCAACTTCGAACACCAAATCTGATCTGAAACAGACTTTCGCTACGGGGTAACCGGCCGCTCTTTATGACAACAAGCAAACGTGATTACTACGAGGTGCTCGGCGTTGCCCGTGATGCCACGCCAGAAGATCTCAAAAAGGCGTTTCGACAACAGGCGCTCAAATTTCATCCCGACCGCAACAAGGAAGCCGACGCAAGCGATCGGTTCAAAGAAGTCAACGAGGCTTATCAGGTACTGACTGATCCTCAACGTAAAGCCCAGTACGACCAGTTCGGTCACGCAGGCGTCAATGGTCAGGCCGGCCGTGGGTTCGATGGATTCGAGGGCTTCGGCGGCTTCGGTGATATCTTCGATTCGTTCTTCGGTGGATCGAGCCGCCAGACATCCAACAAAGGTGTTGATCTCGAATTCCAGATAAACGTGTCATTTCGTGACGCGGCGTTTGGTGTCGCACGGGAACTCGAACTAACCCGTATGGAACTGTGTAAACGTTGCGATGGCAAACGAGCCGAGCCAGGAACCGACGTGATCGAATGCTCGACATGCCACGGTGAAGGGAAAGTACGCCGTACCCAGCGAACGTTCTTCGGTCAGTTCCAGCAAGTCACAGCCTGCCCCACATGTCAGGGTGAAGGGCAACAGATAAAAACCGCCTGCAAGCAATGCTCAGGTCGAGGAGCTGAACGGAAGACTCGCAAGATAGAAGTACAGATACCTGCTGGTGTCGAACATGGCACCAAGTTGCTCATTCACGGAGAAGGTGAAGCCGGTGGTAAAGGTATCCGCAATGGCGATCTCTACGTTCACATAGGTGTTCAGCGCGACAAAGTATTCTCTCGTCGAGGCAACGATGTGCTGATGACCGCTGAAGTAAACATGGTCCTTGCAGCACTCGGTGGCATAATAAACGTTGAAACACTCGAAGGGTCAGCTGATATTGATATCAATCCAGGCACTCAATCTGGATCGGTAAACCGCATCAAGGGCGCTGGTATCCCCCACATGGGCGCAGCAGATCGGCGTGGCGACCAGCTTGTCGAGCTGAAAGTGATAACCCCAAGTAAACTCGATGACCATCAGACTCAACTCCTTCAAGATCTTGCTGAATCATTTGGTCTCGAGCGAGTGAGCGAAAATTCTGGCGCAGCCCACGGACTGTTTGATCGATTCAAAGACGCCTTCCGGAGCGAAACCGGTAGTTCTTAGGACGAGATTACATCGCTCGAACCACAGACTGCGAATATTGACCGATTCTGGCCGAATCCTAGAAAGTTATACAGATGCGTTGGCTACAGCTCAGCATCAAGGCACCACCTGAGTACGTCGAACCACTCACTCACCTGTTCAATATTCACGGTGAAGGATCAGCTTCGGTTGAACGTCTGGGTGGTTTCAATCCCGATGAAGGTGAATCGCCAGATCCCACTGCGTGGGTGACGATCCGCGGCTGGCTTCCGCTCGACCCAACTACAGAAAGTCGAAAGACAGCAATAGATGTAGGTGTGAGATTAATTAGGTATCTGGTCGATCTACCAGAGATCGAAGAACTTGAAGTTAGCGATGACGAATGGCGAAACCAAAAATTCGAGCCTATCAAGGTCGGACAAAACCTCATAATCGTACCTAGAACCGCTCGTTATGATGGCAAGCCGTCTGATGTCATCATCGAACTCGAACCAGGGCTCGCATTCGGGACAGGACATCACCCGACCACACTCATGTGCCTAGAAGAAATTGAGAAGGTCGTTAAGCCAGGTGATCGATTCTTGGATGTCGGTTGCGGCTCGGGAGTGCTCTCTATTGCAGCTCTCGCACTCGGAGCCAAGCACACGGTAGGGCTCGACATCGATAGTGACGCTGTTATCTCATCGAAAGCAAACCTCAGTGATGCCGGGTTTGCAGAGCGATCGACGATCCTCGCTGGTTCGATACCACATCAGTTAGTTCCAAAACGTGGGTTCGATGTAGTGGCAGCCAACATTGCAGCCACTGTGCTCATTGCCCTCGCTCAGCCTCTTATCGACTCTGTTTCTGAAGAGGGAGTGATAATCACCTCCGGTGTTCTAGAAACACGGCTTGACGATGTGATTGCAGCCTTCGAGGCCGCAGGTGGACAAGTTGATTCAAGCAGGAAGATCGAGGACTGGACAGCTACTAGGTTCACTCGCTCCTCAGGATCAAAGTAATGCACCGGTTCTACGTACATGACATCGACACAACCGATCGTTCGATTTCGCTCGATGGCCTCATTGTTAGACAGTTAAAAACTGTATTACGGATTGATACAGGGGAACATATTCGTTTGTTCGATGGCTCCGGATCTGAGTGGGAAGTTGAAATCGCCCACATCGGAAAAACAGAAGTTTCGACAACTCTCATTTCAGCTGTCCAACCTGTTCCGGAACCTACCATCAAAGTAACTATCCTCCTCGGGTTAGCAAGACCGGAACGTATCGAATTAGCTATTCAAAAATGTACTGAACTCGGGGCGGTTAGGTTCATTCCAGTAATGTCGGAACGTGTCCAAGGCGGAAACACAGGTGCACCGTCGGACAAGCGACTCGAACGCTGGCATCGCATCGCCGTAGAGGCTTCGGAACAATGCGGCAGAGCCACTATACCGGTGGTAGAGGCTCCCGCTCCGATCATGGATGTCATTCATAAGGTAATCAATGAACAACCGCTGCTGTGCATGTGGGAAGAGCACGTCGCTGAGTCCCAATCGTTGAGCATGGCGTTGAACTCTCTTGATGATGGAATACCCGCGCTGGCCGCACTAATAGGCCCTCCCGGTGGGTTCAGCGCGCAAGAGGCAGCTGCAATGCAACAAGCTGGTGCAAAGCTCGTAACACTGGGTGCCCGAGTGTTACGCAGTGAGACAGCAGCAATAGCAGTGATGTCAGCCATACTCTACGAGCTCGGCGATCTCGGTGGTTAACCTCTACCTAATATCGAACCTCAGGCTGCAATGTACGGCCCATTAGATGTCGAATCTCATCAATAGGCGACGCACCCTCAAATAGAACAGCATACGTAGCATCAGTTATTGGCATATCAACGCCAAGGTCTCGTGAAAGCCTCACGGCTGCCTGAGTTGTAG
Source organism: Chloroflexota bacterium (assembly GCA_013204545.1). Taxonomy (GTDB): domain Bacteria; phylum Chloroflexota; class Dehalococcoidia; order Lucifugimonadales; family Lucifugimonadaceae; genus Lucifugimonas. The sequence continues at coordinate 22,306 of JABMNN010000112.1, forward strand.
GCGCACCCTCTGCGGTTTCGCCCAATTCTTCCAACACGGACGTTAAATTCTGGCCCGATGCCAAGCCAATCCCGAGTCGATAGTTCCGGCTAAGTGACGAGTAGCAAGTGGCTATCAAGTCACCCATTCCGCTCAATCCAGCAAAAGTGTCTGGTCTAGCTCCCATCGCCACTCCGAGTCGGGTTATCTCATGAAGACCGCGAGTCACATAAGCTGCCTTTGCATTTGCGCCGAGTCCGGCACCATCGATGAATCCTGCTCCGATTGCAATGATGTTCTTTAGGGCGCCCCCAAGTTCGACACCTATTACGTCGTCACTTCGATACACACGAAATACATCGGAGCTCAACGTCGTTTGAACTATCTGAGCGATCCGGTCACTAGAAAAAGCGACGGTCGCTGTGGCTGGGCTGCCCACGGCAATTTCAGGAGCAAGATTTGGACCCGACAAAACACCGATATGATCGGGTGGAAAATCCGGTAGGGTCTCCGTTATCACCTGTGACATGCGCTTCCCTGAATCGATCTCAATTCCCTTCGTCGCACAGACGATATTCCCTCCTGAAGGAACGACATCTCGAACGATTCCGATGTTCTCGCGCACAGTTATCGAAGGCACCGCGACGATTATCAGATCGGAGCCTCCCAATGAATCGTCCAGAGAACTAGAGACCATCATCAAATCTGGAAATTCGACCCCCGGCACAGATCGTTCATTAACTCGTGCCGAAGTAAGTTTTGCGGCCCGCGATTCACTGCGAGACCACAGTGAGGTCCGGTGTCCGCTACGTGCTAGGAGTATCCCGAGGGTAGTTGCCCACGCCCCGGTACCGACGATGCCAATTTTTATCACTCGCTAATTTTACGGTGTTCGATGGGCTCTGCGCGGAATTGGCTTATTTTCCAACTTAGATTCGCCGCCTCGAGCGAGGCGATCGACATTCGAACGGTGGCTCCAAATAATGAATATAGGAACAGGTACAGCGAACAAGAGATACCAAATATCGTGTTCCCAACCGAAAATTGTGAACTCAAACACACTGAACAGGAACAGGAATCCCAGACTCAGACTGCTACCGATGATTGATCCAAGAGACACATAACGTGTGATCGCAGCGATTGTGACTCCGCTGAGTGCAATGACCGCTGATATTGGGGAAATAATGGAAAGTGCCCCGAGACCAGTTGCAACACCCTTGCCACCTTTGAACCTGATGTAAACCGGAAACATATGACCCAGAACCGCTATCGTTCCGGATGCAGCGATCAGCCAAGCGTCACCTTCCACGGCGTAACGCGCTATTGCAGTAACGACCAGCCCTTTGCCTATATCGGCCGCCAGTACGCCGGCTCCTGCACGTGGCCCTAACGTGCGAGTTACGTTTGTTGCTCCCGATCCGCCGCTTCCGTAACTACGAATATCAACGCCCCGAAACACTCGACCGATAATCACGCCGAAAGGTATCGCACCAATAAAGTAGGCGACCACCAGAACAATTATTGTGACTACCGTCTCACTCATCTTTTTTGCTTTGGAACGCCAATCTCATCGGAGAGCCTATAAACCCAAATTGTGCTCGCAATTGATTCTCAAGATACCTGCGATAGCTGAAGTGTATTAGTTCTGGGTTTCGAGCGTTAAACAAGAACGTAGGAGGAGAGGTCCTACTTTGAATACATCGGTAAATTCTTGGACGTTGACTGCCTATGCCAGGTATTGGGTTTTGCCCCATGGCATCAAAAATCACTCGGTTTACCTCAGCCCTAGGCATTTGTTTGGAGAATTCTCCGTACACTTCCAGAATGGTGGGGAACAGTGTGTCTATCCCCCAGCCTTTCAAGGCTGAAGTGAACACAATTGGCACATTTGGAATGAACTTGAATCGGTTCCTAATCGCATCTTCAGCCTCGGCCTTATCCAACCCCAACTCGCTTGCAAGATCCCATTTGTTTACAACTATGATTGCGGCCCTAGACGCATCGTCGATGTATCCACCAATGTGCTGGTCTTGTGAAGTCACGAACTCGGTGGCATCCAACACTAGAATTGCGACATAACAACGCTCGATAGCGCCGATTGTTCGAATGGCACTGTATTTTTCTATATCGGAATCAGCTTTCCCCCGCCGACGCAGTCCAGCAGTGTCGAGGAATGTGATCCGGGTTCCTTCGTAATCGAACAACGAGTCGACGGTGTCACGGGTAGTTCCAGCTACCGGACTGACAATTGCCCGCTCTTCGCCAGACAACGCGTTGAATAGCGCCGATTTCCCTGCGTTCGGTCGCCCAGCGATAGCAACTCGAATTGAGTTCTGGCCAATCGGCTCGTCTTCCAATGCGGGCAGTTGGTCGAACACGCTCTGCATCAGATCACCAATGCCAGTGTCATGGTAGGCACTGATGGGGTGCGGATCTCCGAGTCCAAGCGTGAAGAACTCATAAATCATCTCTTCTCGCGAAACCGTGTCGGCTTTGTTTACGGCCACAACCACTGGTTTTCCAGTTCGACGTACCATGTCAGCAGCATCGTAATCGGCATCGGTTACACCATCGTTCACGTCTACCGTGAAGATAATTGCATCGGCTTGGTTTAGAGCGACTTCAACCTGAGCCTTAATGTCATCCCACATCAATTCGTCGTGAGGACGATCTTCAACTCCTGCCGTATCAACAACTAGATATCGATGTCGACCCCACTCGGCATCGATCGAAACTCGATCACGAGTCGTGCCTGGAACATCGCTTACGATGGCTATTCGTCGACCCGCCAAACGATTGAACAGGGTCGACTTGCCGACATTTGGTCGACCGATGATTGCTACTACTGGGAGTGCCATTGCAGATTCAAATATTTCTCTTGCTAAATAGCAATCAAATGATCGCTACATGATTGCACGTACAAACGGCACGCGCATTTGCTTACAAAGTCTGGTTTTCGTACCTAAATCAACTTGTCCATTAATGCCGCCTGCGCCCAAAGACGGTTTTCTGCCTGATCGAACGCCACTGATCGTGGATCGTAAAGAAGACCGTGTGAAATTTCTTCGCCGGGATGCGCCGGTAGATCATGCATGAATTTCACACCAGCAGCAGCCTGATCGAGCAAAGCAGGGTTCACTTGATAGCCGGCGAAAGCGACTAAGCGCTTCGCAGTCTCGGCTTCCTGTCCCATGCTCGTCCACACGTCTGTGTAAACGATATCGGCGTTCGAAACCGCTTCCTGAGGGCTTGTTACCTGCGTGACGGTTCCGCCAGAGGTAGCACCGTAAGCATTAGCACCTTCTAGATCTTCAACTGGCAGTGTATATCCATCTGGAGACGCGACTATCAGGTGGCCACCGAGTCCAGCAACGGCGTATCCGAGGCTGGCTGCGACATTATTGCCATCACCGACAAACGCCACTCGAGCCCCAGAGACGCTCCCTAGCTGCTCTGTGATCGTTTGGGTATCAGCAAGAGCCTGGCACGGGTGTTCGGCGTCGGTTAGGGCGTTGATCACGGGGATTGATGCGTTTAGTGCGAACTCTTCAATGGTCGAATGAGCAAACGTCCGAATTACTGCAATGTCAGACATACGTGACATGACCTGAGCTACATCAGCTACCGGCTCACGCTTACCCAGTCCGACTTCTTCTGGACTGAAATGAACCGGATGCCCACCGAGTTTTTCAGCGCCAACCCAGAATGAAAGCTTAGTACGGAGCGACGGTTTTTCAAAAAGAATTGCAATGCTCTTACCGGCAAGAGCATTGCTCACAACACCAGATTTAAGTTCGATTGCGCGATTCAATAACGGCTGAATTTCATCAGGCGCGATATCGCTGAATTTTAGAAAATGACTAACCATTGGGGAACGACCTCGACTCGAACAAGAAGTAAAAAAGAACGTACAGTTTTTTCGTGGCGCCTAGGCACCCTTGGTTCGGTATCGCCTAACCAGACGGTAATTTTCGTCTGTGGGTACCACCGTAAGCGTTCCTGTTCTCAAAAGTCGAGACTCGGGTTTCGTTATCGCCAGCGAACATTTCGTCTGCCGAATCAATAATTCTAACTCGGCATTGCCCGCAAAACTATGGCTGCAAAAATTGCGCGGGAGTAAACTTCAATAGAGTTTGGCCTTCGGAGTTGTGCTCGAATACCGCCTTCAACGCCATTCCAATCTGCAACGCCTCTGGTTCAGGTTCGACTCCCACAATGTTCGTCGGAACAATTACGTCCTCTTCGAGCTGTACCAAAGCAGTGATATACGGCACATCACCGATAAACCCAATATGCGGGGCTGCATGAACAATGGCAAACGTAAATAGCTCAGCGTTGCCAGAAGCTTGAACCCACTCGATCCCGTCGCTTCCCGATTCAGGATCTGATATCAAGAAGTTTCTTGGGTAAAACTGGAATTTACCGGTCGCCTTAGATCGCTGGAGCCATATCTCTTCGTTCTTGAGACCTTCCCAGTATCTATCGGATTCAGGCTGCGGGATTGGTTGAGGCTTAGGTGTTGTGTTGGTCATATATCTACCCAGCCCCCAAAACGACTGTTCCTGTCGACGATAAAAGCCCGCCTGTGCCATGAGCAAGGGCAAGATCACATTTATCCAGTTGGCGTTCCCCTGCCTGCCCTCGAAGTTGCCGAGCCGCCTCGACCACCGTAAAGATTCCATACATTCCCGGGTGGGTGTAGGAAAGCCCGCCTCCATTGGTATTCAGCGGGAAGTCACCGCCCGGTGCCGTTCGCTGCGATGCCAAGAAATCAGGACCTTCTCCAGGTCCGCAGAATCCAAGATTCTCGAGACTGACGAGAACGGTATATGTAAACGAGTCGTAGACCATTGCAAGGTCGAGATCGGAGTGGCTTACTCCTGCCATCTCGAGCGCTTGAGGTCCTGTATTCCTACCAAACGCTCGAGTGAGATCGGGCATCTGAGAAATGCCTGAATGGTCATGGCCTTCACCAGCGCCTAGGATTTTCACGCTGCCGTTTTTTGCGTCTCTGGCTCGTTCTGGGGTTGTAATCACTATCGCAGCACCTGCATCGGTCACCAAGCAACAGTCCAGCAAATGGAACGGCCATGCCACCCATTTCGAGTTGTGATAGTCATCGAAGGTCATTGGTTTATCGTTAAAGTACGCCATTGGGTTCAGATTCGCCCACTTACGTGTTGAAACAGCGATTTCGGCCATCGACTGACGCGTTCGATCTTCACCGTACTGGTGCATATACCTCCGAGCCGCCATCGCGTATGAAACAGGTGGTCCGATGATTCCGTACGGGGCTTCGTACTGCGACATTGGTGCACCTGGATTACGAGGAATCGGCGCCCGATCAGATCGCCCCGATTGCCCATGTGTGATCAGCGCCACCTCACAGTACCCCGCTGTGATCGCCGCCAGAGCGTGAGCAACGTGAATCACAAAAGATGAGCCGCCAACCGACGTACTGTCGGTGTAGCGAGGTTGGATACCCAAATACTCGGCAACATCCAATGTAGACCACCCAGCGGTGAAAAGAGCGTCCACATCCGAAAGCTGAAGCCCAGCGTCATCGAGAGCGTTGATAGCCGCCTCAGAGTGATGAGCAAGCGGGGATTTTTCTGGAACCTTCCCTAGCTTGTTCGATTCGCCAACGCCCACAATGTGAGCCCGACCTGACAGGTTTTGGAGTTTTCTAATGTTTGGCATATTTCAATTTTTTCGATATCGCCATCATGTGCCGCTGTTCAGGCATTGATTGGCCATATGCAATTTTCACTGTAACGGCGAGTATGGAGTCGGAGTCAGTAGCTGGTTCCGAACATTCTTCACTATCAGACCGTCCTTGTGAGACTCTGCAACGACCCGTGCCCACTCAGGATCATTCCGGAAGTTGCTCCACGCCTCAGCACGCTGGTTAGCGTCTTCGAACGCGACGATATAAGTCAGTTCGTGGTTGCTCTCCCCTACATCGGTAGTCCAGTAACCGATGTTCTTAATGCCATGCTTTTCGAAAAGCTTTACTGTGTGGTTGGCAAAACGAGCATTTATATTTGGAAGTCGTCCGGGCAGGCATTCGTACACGCGAAGTTCGTAAAGCACGATATTTCCTCTCAACAGTAACTCTCGACCAACCGTTCAGCAGTCGACATTTCAGGTTCTGGCAAGAGCCTGAATAACCGAGGCCGACTCGTCAACCGATAACGCGGTTTACAGCGTCGATCATTCGGTTAAGTGATGGATCATCGTGCAAATAGTTCAGGGTTGTTCCGTCTACCGCAGTGATAGCTACTTTGCCACGATCTAGAACCTCGACATCAGTCCCCGGAGTCAGCTTTATATCATCGATTCTTATCTTGAGACCTGAAAACACTTCGTATCCGCCGTCTGCATGGGCTTCGAGAAACATCTTTAGATCCGACGGAGCAGGAGCAGCTCCTTCGGCGCCTTTTAGCCCACTCGAAGGCAGCGTTGGGAAGTTGACGTTGAACAGAGAACCTTGCGGTGTATCGACACTGGCCAGTTCTCGAGTTATCGCCGTAATGACGCTGTTTACTTGCGAGTCGTTGATATCGTCTTCCGCGTCCATTGAAAACGCACAGGTTTTGATACCAAGCGCTGATGCAACAATCGAGGCACCAAACGTTCCTGATATAAACATGTTTCGGCTGGAATTAAAACCAGGATTAATTCCAGATACGACGAGGTCTACATCGTCATTGAAGATGTGTTTTGAGGCAAGAATTACCGAATCGGCAGGAGTCCCGCTAACGGCGTAGCAGGTCACTCCTTGAACTCTACTCGGAGCTGGATTTATCTTGATCGAGTGCCTGAAGGAGATGGCAGCACCGACGCCTGATTGATTTTCGGCGGGTGCGACGACCGTGACCTCACCGAGGTCTTTGACTGCGTTGACTAACGCCCAGATTCCTGAATTCTCGAACCCGTCATCATTTGTAACAATAATTCTCATGCTCTAAATCGTAAAGATAGCCCGCTGCGATCGCAGCCCTTTCATGATGAATACTACAATCAAGTTAAGCTGTATGTGATCCATCGCATTGGCGAAGACATCAGGCGAGTAGAAAATTGTCTATCAACCGCGCCGATCCGATCCGTACTGCCAATAACGCCCGTGCAGAGTGTTCGACATAATCGAGCTCCTCAAACGTATCAACATCGGCGATCGAAGCGTACTCAACCGTTGCACGCGACTCACCGTTAAGAACGGCAGAAAGCATGAACCTAAGTGCGTCGCCTGATCTCTCTCCGGAGTCGAACGATAGCTTCGCAACAGACAGTGCTTTGAACAGTATCGTTGCCGCCTGACGTTCCTCTGCTGAGAGATATACGTTTCGGCTGCTTATTGCAAGACCATCGTCATCACGAACGGTCGTAATCGGAATAATTTCAATTCCCAACCCTAATGTATCGTTAATGTATTCGACAATCCGAAGCTGTTGCGCATCCTTCTCACCGAAAGTTGCTTTGTTAGGCGAGATTATCGAGAACAACCGCGTGACAACTGTGGCGACTCCTTCGAAGTGCCCAGGCCGGATAATTCCATCGAGCACCTTAGCAACCGGACCAGGATCGACAGATAAAATTTCTTCGTCCGGGGGGTATATCTCGTCTACAGACGGAGCGAATACGAAATCGGCTCCGTGCTTCTCAAACTCAGCTAGATCAGTAAGTTCGTTTGACGGGTATTTAGAAATATCTTCGTTTTCGCCGAATTGCGTCGGGTTCAGAAACATCGAGCCGACTAGGGTGCCGCAAAGTGGTCGCAGAGTGTCCATGTGGGTCGTGTGACCAGAATGAATGCCACCCAGAGTTGCAACAAGACCAACAGATCCAGATAACCCGCTTCGAATTTCCTGCATCTCCGCGGCGGTGCGGATCACACGCATGATTTAATCGCCCAATTCCGCCGGATTCGTAGCCGACTCTCGAATTCGCGATTCATCAACATAGAACGACTGAGCCTCGGTCGGGAATGTGCCGTCTTTCACATCGTCACTATAGCGGATCAGTGCTTTCTTGATGATCGGAGCCAGATTGGCGTAATTGCCTGAATGACGAGGCCGGAAATCAGGGTCGAGCCCAAGCATGTCGTGGAATACCTGAATCTGACCATCACAGTAAACACCTGCGCCAATTCCAATAGTCGGAATGCTAAGAGTTTCCGTAATTTTCTTCGCCAGTTCTACAGGAATAAGCTCAAGGACAATAGCGAACGCACCTGCGTCTTGTAGAGCAAGAGCATCCTCTACAACTTGATTGGCTGTCGATTCCGTTTTGCCTTGAACACGGTATCCGCCAAGCCGATTCACATGTTGGGGAGTTAGACCGATATGCCCCATGACAGCCAAACCTGCGTCAGCGAGGCGTCGGACGATAGGAGCCACAGCCTGACCGCCTTCGAGCTTAACAGCTTGCGCTCCGCCTTCTTGAATCAGGCGTGCAGCGTTTCGAAGAGCCGTTTCGGCATCAATTTGGTAGCTAAGGAACGGCATATCAGCAACGATGAGGGGCCTTGTCGTACCTCGAACCACCGCCGCTGACGCGCTGACAATATCGTCAACTGTTACAGGAATTGTTGAGTCATATCCAAGAACAACATGACCCATGCTGTCACCGACAAGGATCATCGGAATCCCTGACGCATCGATGATGCGAGCCGCCGTGTAGTCGTATGCCGTCACCATTGGGATCGGCTCGCCACGGAGTTTCATCTGCTGAATCTTGTGTGTTGTGATTCGACGAACTGCCATCGTGCACCTCCGCCCCGGTCGACTGCCATCGGCTAGCCGCCAAGCCTTAGTTCACATACTTTAGTTCATTGTCCCTCATTTTTGAGGTCGCAGGGGTTTCCTACGATTGTATTTTTGTCAGAAAGTAGCGACTTGATGCGTTCAAACGCTGGATCGGACATTCCACCCTGCTCTTTTGCGATGTGCAACGACGCTCCTGCCAATGCTCTATAGGCTTCGAATGTTTCCTCAGAATTGTCAGAAGTAGCTTCGAGATGAGCCTCGATCGTTTCGACATCACCACGTACATACGGACCGGTAATCGCACTCGGCAGGCCTTTTTCATCTAGGGCGTCGATAGTCGCTCGAAGAAGCGGTATTAGCTTTTTCAGTGCATCGTCTCGGTCGATTCCCAGAGGCTTCCACATCTCGGCTGCTAGTCCGGTCAGTCCCGCGAGCAGCCCACAGGCCATCACTGCTGATGCGTGGTAGGCAGCTCGTTGCGATGATTCGATCTTGAACGCGGAACCGCCAAGATCGGTGGCAAGTATCCAAAGCCAGTAGAAAAGCGCTGGATTTAATGACTCCGTTGCAAACGAAACATTTTTTAGTTGGGTCGATGAGTCTGATGACGGGAACGTCTGAAGCGGGTGGAATCCGGCTGTTTCTGCACCCATTACCCTGGCACGATCAAGAACCGATAGAGGGAGCACGCCAGCGCAATGAATGACCGCCTGATGTGATCGCCAATCTATTTCCGAGCATATATCTTCGATCATGGCGTCCGGTGAGGTGATAAACACGACACTGGCGACATTGGCTGCGGTTTGTGCATTTTCAACTACCAACGTCTCTTTAAGGCGAGAGGCAAGCCATTCACGGTGACTCATTTGCCTACTCGATATGGCAGCAACCTTGTACCCAGCTTCGGTTAATGCGATTGCCATGCTGGATCCGAGTCGCCCGGCAGCAACTACCGCTATGGGGGTTTGCTTGTTTAGATCGGGTAGTGGGCTCATTACTTCACTTCGCTGCTTTCGCCATTGCAGATCGGGCATCAGAGGCCGACAACACGCCACCAAGAGTTTCGGCGGATTCAATTGCGTTAAGTATCGCCCCGATCATAGCCTTCAATGCCGCTGCATGTAGAACATCCCCGGGTATCGGATCAGATAGCATGCCTGTCGAGAGAGCAAATACAGTATCGCCATCATTCGCTGTGTGCGAAGGTCGAATAGCAAGAGCGATTCCGTCTTGACCAGCAATCGCCAATCTTGTCGCCCCAATCTTGTCGAGAGGCGCATCAGTCGCAACTATTCCAATTGTTGTATTACGAAAAAAGCCTCGATCTTTTGGCGGCGATTCAATCATAAGGTCTATCGAATCGGCAAATCCTTGCGGAGTCTGAGGTCCCGCTACGATTTCTCCAGTGGTCGGATTTACAACTCCGCCAATTGCGTTGACAACTACCAGAGCGCCAACAGTTGCACCGTTCGGCATTTTTACAGAAGCAGTACCGACTCCACCTTTAATTGACGACTTAGCACCCAGCAATTTAGCAACGGTCGATCCAGTTCCTGCCCCGACATTCCCTGTTTCGAAATCTCGTGAAGCAACTGAAGCCGCCGCATATCCATCATTCGACGTCGGTCGCACATCACTGTTTATGAACCCAAGATCGAAGACGACTGCCGCTGGAACTAGTGGAATCCTAACTCGTCCAAACTTCACTCCAATGCCTTGTTCTTCCAGATACCGAACTACTCCACCGGGTGAGTCGAGTCCAAAAACACTGCCTCCAGTCAACGTAATGCCGTTGACCCATTGTGCGCTGGCGAGGGGGTCGAGCAACGCTGTTTCCCTACTACCTGGGGCGGCACCTCGCACCTCCATGCCGGCGGTTGCAGGTTCTTGGCTCAAAACCACCGTACAACCGGTTCCATTATGAATATCGGTGTAGTGCCCTACGGTGATGCCAGAGACATCAGTAATGCTTCCTGAATAGTTCATTTTTTTGCCAAAACTAGCTGTCCGTAAACCCAAGAAATTGCTTCTACATCGTGGGATTTTGCAATCAGGCTAGCACAGCTCGTCAAAGTAAATTCACGACCGTTGACGTCCTCTTCATTTACGGGGTTACTAAGCCTGAATACGCGGCGTATACTGAGCCGAATTTACCTGCGACGAAATTCGCAATCAGCTCCGGACACCGGCGTGCCGGAAGCGTGGATTTCAACTAGGAATCAATAACTTCGGTTTGTACCCGATGTGAGGAGTTCAGAAGGTGTCACGTAACTTCAAGGAACTGAAGCCCGCATACGGATTTGACGATGTGGCCATTGCCCCCGGCGACATCACGATTAACCCAGATATGGTTGACCTTTCGACGAATTTCGACGGAATTAAATTAGATGTCCCATTTATTGCCTCCGCAATGGACGCTGTGGTTGATCCGAAATTCGCAATTGCAATGACAAAGGCAGGCGGGTTGGCTGTGATGAACATGGACGGGCTACACACCCGCTATGAAGACACCACAGCGATATATGAAGAGATAGCTGCTTCGCCCCGTGAAGAGGCAACAGCGATCATGCAGAAAATCTACTCTGCTCCGCAAAAGCCCGAGCTAATCGCAAAGAAAATCGAGGAAATCAAAAAAGGCGGTGGTATAGCTGCTGTGTCCTTTGTTCCTCAGAACGCCAAGCGTATGGCGCCTCTAGCTGTGGAAGCTGGAGCCGACATGATTGTTGTACAGGGAACCGTTGTTACCGCACGGCACTCGTCTAAGAGTTTGAAAGGATTGGTTTTCGCCGATCTCATCAAAGATCTCAATGTTCCGGTTCTCGTAGGAAACACTGTGTCCTACGAAGTTACCAAGGAACTTATGCAACAAGGTATTCAGGGTGTGATGGTCGGAGTTGGCCCTGGATCAGTTTGCACAAGCCGAGAAGTTCTCGGAATCGGAATTCCTCAAGTCAGCGCCACTATCGAATGTGCCGCAGCCCGAGACGATTTCTATAGAGAAACCGGTAAATACATCCCGATCATTACAGATGGCGGGATTCGAACCGGCGGTGACGTGTGTAAGTCATTCGCTGCCGGTGCCAACGCAGTAATGATTGGTAGCCCTTTCGCCAAGTGCCAAGAGGCTCCAGCGAAGGGTTTCCATTGGGGTATGGCGGCATGGCACGATTCACTTCCTCGTGGAACGCGAATCAATATGGGTACCGAGTACAGCCTCCATCAGCTTTTGTACGGTCCGTCATCACGGACTGACGGCACACTGAATCTCGTTGGAGCTCTTCAGATCTGCATGGGCTACGTGGGTGCTGAAACCATTCGCGAAATGAATAAAGCACGAATGGTTTATGCTCCTGCAATCAAGACTGAAGGCAAGATATACCAGCAAGCCGGCTTAGGAAGCTAGCGGACACTCCTCGGTTTTCTACTGACCGATTGTCTTTTAACTCGATGTGGGGCACGGCCAGATCGATCAGTGAGAACGATTTAAACTTCAGGGCTAAGTGCTATTTTGGCACCAGCACAACCAAGTGCTGGTGCCCTTGTTTAAGAGACAATCATTCGTATGAACTTCAAGCGCCCACGTGGCACCGCCGACATACTCCCTGAAGACCAGCCATACTGGGGACACGTTTACGATGTAGCTCGCAATGTGGCGAATCAGTTTGGATACAGAAGAATCGACACGCCCATTTTTGAGGACACGAATCTCTTCGAACGTGGCGTCGGAAACGAAACCGATATCGTCCAAAAAGAGATGTATTCGTTCGAGGATCACGGTGGCGATTCGATCACTCTCCGTCCGGAAGGGACCGCATCGGTCTGCCGGGCATACATCGAAAACGGGCTGCATAACCTTCCCCAGCCGGTACGCATGTACTACGCTGCTGCGATGTTCCGATACGAACGTCCACAAGCGGGGCGCGTTCGACAATTTCACCAGTTCGGCGTTGAAGCCATTGGCGATTCTTCACCAGAAGTAGATGCCGAAATCATCGAACTAGGTTGGAAGTACATCGCTGATCTTGGCATCAAGAACGTCACCCTACGCATCAACAGCCTTGGGGATTCAGAGGGTCGAGAAGACTACATCTCCGACCTTGAGAAATACTTCTTTGGCGTCGCCGATCGACTTCCTAAGATCGACCGTGATCGCCTGAACCGTGCACCGCTTCGTGTGCTTGATTCGAAGGCCAAAGAAACTCAAGCCCTCGCCGACGCCGCACCAAAATCGGTCGACTACATCTCCGGCGAAGCGAAAGAGCATTGGGACGCGTTATTGGTGCTTCTCGACAGTCTCGAAGAGATTTATCCAGAATTTTCATACAAAGTAGATCACCGGTTGGTCCGGGGTCTCGATTACTACAACCGAACTGTTTTTGAGTTTGAACCCGCCGATGCCGGTAGTCAGGGAACGCTAATCGCCGGCGGTAGGTATGATCCGTTAATGGGCATTCTCGGCGGACAGGAAACTCCGGCGATTGGATTTGCTGCCGGACTCGAGCGTCTGATTCTTGAACTCAAAAAACAGGAACTGCCGGTTAACTCATCCAAAGGACCAGAAATCGTAGTGGTCACACTCGGCGATGCTGGTGCTGCCGGAGCGGCCCTTGCATCGGGCTTGCGAGCTGCGAACGTTTCAACGGTGCTCGCTCCGAAGCGATCGATGAAAGCACAGATGCGTTACGCAAACAGCCAGAATGCCGCAAATGTAGTAATTCTCGGTGATCGTGAAGTTGCAACAGGTGTGGCATCGGTGAAGAGTCTTGCCGAAGGCGGTGGCCAATCTGAAGTTTCTCTAGACGTGACCTCGATTGCTGAACACGTGCGGGCAGATGGCGATCAGTAGCGGTTCGATCTGAAACTCAAAACCCACCTTCTGAATCCTTATTTGGGTTCACGCCTCACTCGTACTTACTGGTAATCTCAAACTATGCAGCAATCAATGGAAGCCCGTCTAAAAGAAATCGCCGTACGACACGGCGAAGTTGAACGCTTGATGTCTCAGCCCGAGACAGCTTCAGACCCGAACGCCATTCGGAAATTGGGTCAGGAGTACAGCCAGCTACAACACGTCGTTGAACTCTGGAACGAGATGACGAGTGTTCAAACAGATCTCGACGGTGCGCAGGAGATGATTGCGGAAGAGACAGATCCTGAAGTTCTCGAAATGGCGAATACGGAAGCAGACGAGCTAAGAGAAAGGCTCGAAACTCTTTTTGACGATATCAAACTCGAACTTCTTCCAAAAGACGAAACCGAACTCGCCGATGCTGTCGTCGAAGTCCGAGCTGGTGCGGGTGGTGATGAAGCGGGATTGTTCGCCGCCGAGGTTTTCCGCATGTACCAACGCTACGCAGAGAGTCGAAAATGGAAGATGAAAATCCTCAGTGAAAACGCCACCGGTGTGGGCGGTATCAAGGAAGTTACATTCGAAATCGAAGGCGAACGCGCCTACCAAAGACTTCATCTTGAAAGCGGAGTTCACCGAGTTCAGCGTGTTCCAGAAACCGAGTCACAGGGTCGAATTCACACTTCCACAGCCACTGTCGCAGTGATGCCGAAAGCCGAAGAGCTTGACCTGATCATTGAGGACAATGACTTGAAAATCGACGTGTTTCATTCAGGTGGGGCTGGTGGTCAGAACGTGAACAAAGTGGCGACTGCAATTCGCATTACCCACCTTCCGACAGGATTGGTCGTGCAGTGCCAGAACGAGCGATCCCAACTGCAAAACAAAATGCAGGGAATGGAGATTCTCCGTTCACGACTTTGGGACATGCAACTTCGTGAACGCAACGCTGAGATTAGTGCGAACCGAAAAGCACAGGTCGGTACGGGTGATCGATCTGAAAAGATTCGCACCTACAACTTCCCACAGTCTCGAATTACTGATCATCGTATTGGCTACACGAGTCACCAGATGCAGAATGTTCTGAGCGGTGATCTCGATGGCTTCATCGATGCGCTTCTTCAAGAAGAACAGGCGCGAAAACTCGCAGTTGCAGGCGACTAAGGCGGGAGTTCATGACCGCCGAAACCGTATCAGCGCTGATTCAATCGATCGCATCTCGACTAGACGCGGTAGGAATCGAAGATGCAGGAATTGATGCTCGCTTGCTGCTACGAAGCGCGTTCGGGTGGTCGGCTGCCGAACAACTTGGCCAGCTACTCACCCCCCCGCCTGTGAATTACTTAGACAATCTCGAATCGATGATTGTACGGCGAGAATCCCGGGAGCCGCTCCAGTACATCACCGGCTACACCGAGTTCTACCGACGAAATTTTAGCGTCAAAGAATCGGTTCTAATCCCACGACCAGAGAC
This sequence comes from Chloroflexota bacterium, assembly GCA_013204545.1. Lineage (GTDB taxonomy): Bacteria > Chloroflexota > Dehalococcoidia > Lucifugimonadales > Lucifugimonadaceae > Lucifugimonas. Next base: position 37,376 of record JABMNN010000112.1, read on the forward strand.
CGAACAGCTGGTAGTCCAAACCCTGGCGTTTGTCCGTGAGCGAGGTATAGAAACACCACGAATCGCCGACATTTGCACCGGCTCGGGAGCTATAGCAATTTCGCTTGCCCTCGAAATGCCCACAGCAGAAGTACACGCCACCGATATCTCGCCAGCCGCCCTCACTGTGGCTCGGCAAAATGCCGATGATCTCAAAGCAGAACTTGACATTTATGAAGGCAACTTACTGAAACCGCTCTCAGGGCAATACGACGTAATCGTGTCGAATCCGCCCTACATCCTCGCAAGCGCTATGCTTTCGCTTCAAGCTGAGGTTGCCAGAGAGCCCAGTTTGGCACTTGATGGCGGAGTTGACGGCTTAGACGTCATACGTCCGCTCTTTGCCGGTATCTCGAAGATGCTAAAGCCGGCCAATAGTGCTGCGTACATCGAGATTGATCCACCGATCGCGGACGCTGTGATGAAATTAGCGCTGGAAACCTTCCCACATGCAGGCATATATCTACTCACTGACCTCGCTGGTCTAATTCGGTGCGTCTCGATAGAAAACATGTAGAACCTGTAGCAGTGATACTCCATAAAACTGGTTGTAAAAGACCAGGACACACGAGCGTAGTGGTGCAACGTCATTGGATGGGCAAGTACACCCAGAATACTCATTCGCGTTTGACAAACACTATGAATTTCTCTATCTGGAATGGTTGATCGATCTTACTTGACGGCTTGACGGCACCGTTGGACGGGGAGTTCGGCTCTCCTCGAATTTCACCAGTCGTCCATAGAGACCAGCGGTTCTGTCAGATGTTAGTGCTCACTTAGTTATTTGGCCGGCCTGAATTTACTACGAGCGCTGAGTTCTGACAGAACCGTCCTCCGTTCTTCGAGAGAGAGAATTATTGTTCCGTGTCGCATACATACTTGTATAACGTCACGGTGCCCCAACATTGTCACTGGCTATCAAGTAAGAGTTCACACATGAAGCAAAAAGCCATACAATAAAAGCCCCGAACATTTGGTTCAGGGCTTTTTCGTTGATCACATTGATCAGAAAGTTCGAACGACTTACCTCTTTGTGTATTGAGGTGCTTTTCGAGCCTTTTTAAGACCGTACTTCTTGCTTTCCTTCATTCGAGAGTCACGGGTCATAAGACCGGCGTCCCGAAGTGCTTTACGATTGTTTTCGTCCATTACAACGAGAGCTCGAGCCAGACCGTGTGCAAATGCACCAGCCTGTCCGCCAGAACCTCCACCGTGAGTCTTTGCAACGACAGTTATCTTGTCACTAAGGCCGGTAACACCAAGAGGGCTAACAGCCTGTCGAAGCCATGCACCAACGGTGAATACTTCGTCGATCGGCTTGCCATTGACGGTAGAACCGCCTGGAGTGTTATACACCCGAACTCGGGCGATGGCGGTCTTTCTGCGGCCTGTGCCGTAGTAGTACTGCTGGTTAGTCAACTATTTCTCTCCCGAGTCGCTAGATTTCTTAGCGGCTGGTTTCTTGGCGGCTGGTTTCTTCGCTACAGGCTTCTTAGCTGCAGATGCTTTCGCTGTAGGGGTTTTAGTCGCAGCAGGCTTTTTAGCTGCTGGCTTCTTGGAGGCAGTTTTCTTTGTCGCAGTTGCTTTCGAGGTAGTATCGACTACCTCAGTTGCAATAGCGACAGCTTCGGCCTTTGGTGCAGATTTCTTTACAGGTGTTTTTGGCATCGCTGCTGCTACGGCTTCAGCTTTCACTGCTGCAGCTTCTTCTCGAGCCTCACGTCGCTCAGAGCCAAGAACTTGAGCGGAATGTGGGTGCTCCGCTCCAGCATATATCTTCAGACGTGTCATCATCTGTCGACCAAGCTTGTTCTTCGGAAGCATTCCCTTTACGGCCAGTTCAATGATCCGTGTTGGGTGTCGTTCCTGCATTCGAGAAAAAGGAATTTCTTTGAGGTTTCCAGGGTACTGACTGTGACGCCTGTAGATCTTCTGTTCGGCCTTAGCGCCGGTAACTTTGATCTGGGCAGCGTTGAGCACAATGACAAAGTCACCTGTCAACATATGCGGCACGTATGAGGGCTTGTGCTTGCCCATCAAATATGTCGCAATTTGGGTAGAGAGTCGGCCAAGTACCTGTCCGTTCGCGTCAACGACTTGCCAGTCGCTTACGATTTCGGAGGCTTTCGGGTTGTATTGCTTTAGCTTGGTAACCATGTTCAGTCGTTCAGTCCGTGATTTTCAACGTTCTAGTTTACGCTCAGATCAACAGAATCAGCAGCGGTAATCGCAGGCAATCCGCACTCTCCTGACCCGTTGTATGAAATCTCTTCGAGGCAAAGACCTTCTGCCGGCATTACGTGGGAAGCGGCTCCTCGACTTTTCGAGGCAAGTAGTCGGCCAACGATTTCGGTAGTTGCATTTCCTCTTCCGACGTCGTACAGCACTCCCGCAATCCTACGAATCTGCTGATGCATATAGGCATTTGCAGTAATTTCAAATTCGATATTGTCGCCTTTACGGGTAGTCGAAGCTGATTCCACATTACGCAGTGTTGGTGCGCCGGAAGGAGTGCTTGGTCCCGCAAATGCAGTGAAGTCGTGCAGACCAACAAGTGACTGGCTTGCGACGTTCATCACTTCTGCATCGAGTTTTGCCCGCACGTGTGTCACATAATGACGACCAAGTACGGGCGCAGATCGAGCGTCGTTGAAACGATACACGTATGTACGTGAAGACGCGTCACTACGCGGATCGAACCCATCGGGTCCATCCTTGACAGCCTGTGCGCAGCGAATGCGCACGTCTTTCGCCATGTAGTGATTCAACGCTTTCCTGATCTGATCTGGTGACATGTTGGTCTCTTCATCGAAGCGCCCAACCTGCCCCCTCGCATGTACTCCAGAGTCGGTACGACTTGCCAAGTACACCCTAATGTTTTTGTTGAAGATGTTGAGCAGGGCGTTTTCAATCTCACCCTGCACTGTCCTCGCTTCGGCCTGAAGTTGCGAGCCGTAGAACTCAGTTCCCTCGTACTCCACTATCAATCCAAAACGCATCGTTCTATTTAGTCAACCAGTTCGATTAATGCCATTTCCGCAGCATCACCGGCGCGAACGCCAAGGCGAGTAATACGGGTATAGCCACCGGCTCGTTCCTTGAAACGAGGTGCGATGTCATCGAACACAGATTTCACAACTGACGCGTCGGTAATAAATGCCGCCGCTTGTCGCCGATCATGAAGTGTGCCCTTCTTACCAAGAGTGACCATTTTTTCAGCCAGAGGACCAATTTCCTTGGCCTTAGCAATAGTCGTCTTGATCCGACCATGCCGTAGCAAGTCAGTGACCATAATTCTGAACAATGCCCGACGTGGACCGGAAGCTCGGCCTAATTGCCGACCGGTTAATTTATGCCTCACTAGAGTCTGCTCCTGCGTCCTCAGTAGGTTCAGCAGTAGTGTCAACTTCGGCTTTAGGCTCTTCGCCCTCACCATCGTCTTCACCATCGCCATCGCCTGCATCAGAGATGTCATCTTCAGGCAGCAAATTTCGCTCGGCGAGCTTGTCGTAAAGCTCATCAAGTGACTTCTGACCGAAGTTTCGAATTTTCAGTAGTTCACCCTTTGGCATCGAGAGCACTTCACCAACGCGGTTGATACCAGCGCGTTTTAGACAGTTGAGTGTCCGGGCTGAAAGTGCAAGTGATTCAACAAGAGTGTTGTAAACATCGGGCGAAATACCAAGCCCGGCTGCTGGGCTTGCTTCTTCTTCCGGCTCTTTATCAAGCCGTGTGAACAGGAAGAAACGCTCCATCAATAGATTACCGGCAGCCTGCATGGCCTCTAGAGGCATGATCGTTCGATCGGTCCATACCTCTACAACGAGTCGTTCGAGATCGGAACGTTGACCAACTCGCGTAGGTTCGACCGAGAAGTTGGCTTTACGAACAGGCGTGAAGATGGCGTCGACCGGCAGTACGCCAATCGGGAGGCCCTCATCCTGACCGGCAGGCTCGTAGCCAACACCCTGTTCAACATTGAACTCAACCGAGAGTCGAGCATTAGCGTTGTCGAGAGTAGCAAGGTGGTGTTCAGGATTCACAATCTCAAAATCAGCAGTCGCCATGATGTCACCAGCGCGAACTTCCCCCTCACCGTCAACTTCAAGCCGAAGTCGACCTGAGCGGTTCGCAAGTGAACGGAGGCGGATGCCCTTCACATTGAGCAGGAATTCAACAATCTCTTCACGCATGTGAGGAACGGTAGAGTACTCATGGAGTGCTCCATCGACCTTTACCCATGTGATAGCTGTACCCGGCAACGAGTTAAGCAGCGATCGTCGTAGGGGATTGCCAAGAGTGACGCCCCATCCACGCTCAAGAGGTTCAGCGATGAAGCGACCGTAGGTCTCTTCATTTTCCTGAATTTTTATAGAGAGATCTGGGATCTCCTGTTCAACGGGTGGCAGTTCTTCCTGAGGAGTTATGCCGTACATTCGTTCAAGCATCGGCTTAATTTACTTCCTGGAGTAGTACTCAACTATTTGACGTGTGTCGATCGAAAGTTCGACATCGCTTGCCTTCGGGAGAGATACGACTTCTCCAAGGGCCTTGTCAGTATCGACATTGAGCCAACTCGGGATCACCGAGTTAGCACCCATGCCATTCGACACGATTTCGAACAGTCCAGTCTTCTTCGACTGATCGCGCCAGCTAATACGGTCGCCCGGTGTCACCTGGTAGGAAGGGATGTCCACCTTCTTACCATTCACCTTAATATGACCGTGATTGACTATCTGTCGGGATTGCGGCCGTGAATCAGCGAAGCCGAGTCGGTATACAACGTTGTCAAGCCTGCTTTCGAGAAGTATGAGCAGGCGGTCACCTGTCACACCTTCAAGTCGGCTTGCCTTTTTATAGTAGTTTAGGAACTGTCGCTCCAGCACACCATATATAGCTCGTGCTTTCTGCTTTTCACGCAGCTGAGTTCCGTATTCAGAGATACGTCGTCGTCGCTGCTGAGCCGACTTGTCACCAGGAGCGCTCTTCCGTCGCTCCCAGGCACATTTGCCTGCGGGCTTGGAGCAGAGCTTCATCCCGAAGCGTCGGCAGTTCTTACATTTTGGTCCGGTATACCTTGCCATTAGATTCCTGAGTTACTCTTCGTGCTTGTTTCTTACGATTATCTGTCTTGTGCCGAAAGAACGGACTGCTAATTGGCAAGGCAGGCCCGTTCGTCGACGTGTTTAGACTCTGCGCTTCTTCGGTGGCCTGCATCCATTGTGCGGAACCGGGGTAACGTCGCGAATCGACACTACTCGGATTCCAGCACCTTGAAGCGCTCGAATTGCAGCCTCACGACCAGAGCCAGGGCCCTTGATCATGACGTTCACGGTTTTTAGCCCGTGTTCGACTGCTGTTCGAGCTGCTGTTTCACCTGCGCGCTGAGCTGCAAATGCGGTGGATTTTCTTGAGCCGCGGAAACCCATTGCACCTGCGCTGCTTTGTGAGATGACGTTGCCCTGTGGGTCAGTCACCGTAACTAGCGTGTTATTGAACGTCGCGTTGATGAATGCCTTGCCCTGTGGGACAAACTTTTTTTCGCGGCGTCGTGTTCGCTGTCGTGGCATATTGTTCTTCGTATTCCTCTAGCTGGTTATTGATCTACCAGTTATTTCATTCTTTGGTAGTGAGAACCGGTCGTGGTTTAGCGGGCCACTCGCTTCTTACCGGCAACCGTCTGTCGACGACCACGTTTGGTTCGAGCATTAGTTTTTGTTCGCTGTCCACGAACTGGAAGGCCACGACGGTGTCGCAAACCCCGGAATGTCTGAATATCCGTAAGTCGTCGGATATTGAGCTGAGTCTCACGGCGAAGGTCACCTTCGATGAGGAGTCCAGTCCTCTCGACAGCGCTTCGCACTCGAGCCAGCTCTTCGTCAGATAAGTCCCGAACGCGTGTCGACTCTAACATGCCCGAGTCTTCCACAAGCTTTTTTGATGTGGTCCGACCGATGCCATATATTGCAGTCAGCGCTATTTCGAGTCTCTGATTGTCCGGAATGTTTACACCGGCGATGATCGCCATAAGGCCGAATTCTCCTATTTTCTCGACTAGCCCTGTCGCGCCTTGAGGCGTGGGTTCAGTTTGTTAATCACGTAGACGCGCCCCTTACGGCGAACGATTTTGCTGCCTGGGTGCTTGGCCTTGACGGATGCTTTGACTTTCATAATTTTCTCTTGTGCCTACGCCTGAAGAGCGCTTTTGAGCCTGACTCTTACTTGAATCGGTATGTAATTCTGCCGCGGGTTAGGTCATAAGCCGAAAGTTCTACCATAACTTTGTCTCCTGGCAGAATACGGATAAAGTTTTTGCGGATTTTTCCTGAAGCGTGAGCAAGAACTTCATGACCGTTTGGAAGTTCAATCTTGAAGAACGCGTTGGGGAGAGCCTCGTTTACGAGACCTTCAACTTCTATTGCTTCCTTTTTTGCCAATATATCCTGATCCGTTTCAATGTTCTTATTTGTTGTTATTCAACTGTGAGAACTACCGGACCGTCCTCCGTTATCGCAACCGTGTGCTCGAAGTGACACGAAAGTGCATTATCTTCAGTGACAACGGTCCAGCCGTCATCGAGCATTCGGGTTTTCCATCCACCAGCATTAACCATCGGCTCAATTGCTAAAACAAGACCTACCCGTAGTTCCGAACCGTGCCCCGCAGGGCCAAAGTTAGGAATCTGCGGAGGCTCGTGCAGATTTTTGCCAATCCCGTGCCCGACGTACTCACGAACTAGTTCGTAAGATTTCGGGACCACGTAGCTTTCGATGGCGTTTGATATGTCGCCTACCCGGTTACCGGGCAGTGCTGCCTTAATCCCCATTTCAAGTGATCCACGCGTGGTTTCGATTAGGTCATCCTTCTCACTTGTTGAAGGACCAGCAACTTGCGTTACCGCATAATCGCTGTTGTACCCGTCTACTATCGCACCACAATCCAGAGTTACCAGATCGCCAGATCGGACAACACGGTCACCCGGAATCCCATGAACAATTTCTTCATTTATCGATATGCACGCTGTCGCCGGGAAACCGTACAAACCCAGAAATCCGGGTTTAGCGCCTTCTGACTCGATTGCCCGACGAGCAATGTCATCAAGTTCACGGGTCGTAATTCCCTGCTCAAGCGCATCAAAAGTTTTTCGAACAGCGAACGCGACAATTCGCCCGGCCTCGCGCATAATTTCCAACTCCCGTGCCGTTTTTAATATGGCACCAGAAGTCGGATTTCCGCTGGCTGCGATTCTAGGCGTCGATTCACCGCTCAAAGAACGATCTCTCCATAGTATATCCCTAAATAAAAGGATTAGTTCGAGTGTCCTACTGATCCAATGGCTTGAGTTAGTGCCTCAAACACAGAATCAGGCGAACCTGTTGCAATAATTTCAGCCACATCACCACGTGACTTGTAGTAGCTCAGCACCGGAACAGTGAGCTCATTAAACACCTTCATACGATTCATAATCGCTTGAGGCCTATCGTCATTTCGGACAATCACATCGCCTCCACACTTGTCGCAAATGCCTTCTGTTGAAGGGGCATCTGAAACCAAGTTGTACGGAGTCTGGCATTCTGTACATATTGCTCTGCTCGAGAGCCGTCGTACCAATTCGTCGTTAGATACCGACATGTTTATAACCTTGTCGATTGGTAACCCTGCCGCTTCAAGCGAATCGTCAAGTGCTTTCGCCTGAACCACTGTGCGAGGGAACCCATCAAGCAGCACACCAGCAGGATCAGCGATGAGTTGCTGAATCATAGCGATGATGTTTGAGTCAGGAACATAGTCACCTTTGTCCATGAAGCTCTTTGCCAGAAGACCTAGTTCGGTACCGGCTGCCACTTCGGCTCGCAGCATGTCACCCGTTGAAAGATGCTTCATACCTGTCGAATCGGCGAGACGACGTGCCTGTGTACCTTTACCCGCGCCTGGCGGACCTAATAAAACGATTCGCATTTGCGTATTACCCGCTCTTTAGCGGACGAATCCTTCGTAGTTACGCATAAGCAATTGAGATTCCAACTGCCGCATCGTATCAAGTGCCACACCAACCATAATCAACAGGCTTGTGCTCTGCAGAATAGTCGTAGCGTTCGGCAGATTAGTTACCAGTTGTGCGAGGTAAGGCAGAATCGCTATGAACCCTAGGAAAAGCGCGCCACCCCATGTGATACGAAGTACAACTCGCATTAGGTAGACCTTAGTTGGCGGTCCGGGCCGGATACCAGGAACGAAGCCACCGTTTTTCTGAAGGTTTTCAGCTAGGTTCTGCTGATTGTGAACCACGAGTGTGTAGAAGAAAGTGAAAATAACCACAAGCAGGAATATCGCTATCCAGTAGATCGTGCTCGTAGGTCCGAATGAGTTCTGGAAGAAGCTCGCAATGGTTGATAGGAAGCCACCCGATCCGTCATTAAAGTAGCTGGCAATAACCGATGGAAGAATGAGAATCGAGAAAGCAAAAATAAGCGGGATCATGCCGGCAGCGTTTACACGCAGCGGAATATTGGTTGCACCAGATTGTCTATACATCTGCCCGCCACGGAACACGCTACGTCCGTACTGCACGGGTATTTTTCTCTGAGCTTCACTAAAGTAAACAATCAAATAAATGATAGCGATCGCAATAAAGATAAGCATTCCGACTTGGAACATCTGATCACGAAGTAGCCAGAGCTGCCCAACGACCTGAGGCAGAGTCGAAACGATGCCGGCAAATATAATCATCGAAATGCCGTTACCGATTCCCTTTTCAGTTACGAGTTCACCCATCCAAACAAGCAGCATTGTTCCTGCTGTCATAGCTAACAAGATCGTCATCGTGTTCAGAGTGTCTGAACCGAGACCAATACCACTAATAGCCGCTCCACCAGACGTATTGAAGCCACTTGCGAACAGATTCAACTGACCAAATCCCTGAAGAAATGCCAGCGGAACTGTCAGGTAATGGGTGTATCGGTTGATAGCCTTTCGACCGCCCTCACCCTCTTCAGAAAGATTTTTAAGTGTAGGAATGATCGGTGTAAGGATCTGCAGAATAATTGACGCCGTGATGTACGGATATACACCGAGTGCAGCTATCGATAGGTTTCTGAGTGCTCCACCTGAGAACAGGTCCAAAAATCCTAGAAGGGGGTTAGCCTCAAATGCTGCGGCCAATGCAGCGCGGTCAACTCCAGGGACAGGAACGTGAGCGAAAAACCTGAAGAGAACAAGAACCCCCAAAGTGAACAGAATCCGGTATCGGAGGTCCGGTATACGCCAAGCATCTGCAGCGGCACGGAATAGTGCCGGAACTGCAGATTCACGCTGTTGTTTGGCCTGAGTCATAGTTACTTAGCCGACTTTGCTTTTTTGGCGTGGTCTGCTTTATCTATCTCAAGGATTCTTATCGTCCCGCCAGCGGCTTCAATTTTTTCTTTCGCAGATTTGCTGAAGGCGTGGGCGGAAACATTCAGTTTCTTTGTTAAATCACCAGTGCCAAGAATCTTGACTCGGGCTTTCTTCTGTCGAACAACGCCTGCTTCAACAAGCACAGCGATGGTTACATCCGAGCCTGCGTTGAACTCTTCTAGTGTCGAAAGATTCACTGGGGTTGATTCGACACGGAAGATATTCGTGAAACCGCGCATGTACGGGAGTCGTTTGATGAGTGGCGTTTGTCCACCTTCAAACAGGAACGGCACGCTACCGCGCTGCTTCTGTCCCTTCGAACCTCGGCCCGCGAATGTACCGGTACCCGAACCATTACCGCGTCCAACGCGCTTTCGGTTCTTGGTGGAGTTTTTTGATGGTTTTAGCTGGTGTAGTCCAGGCATATCTTAATTCTTACTGACTCAATGAACTAATACGTCGAGTTATCGATGCGTGAGCTGTTTAGTTCGTTTCCTCAACAGAGATGAGGTGAACGACTTTTGCGATCATTCCGCGAATTTGAGGGCTATCGTTTTGGACAACCTCGTGGCGGATCCTTCGAAGACCAAGTGACTTCAGCGTAGCCCGCTGTGCGTGCTTCGTGCCGATACCGCTTCGAAGTTGTGTAATTCGTAATTTGCCCATAATTTCCAGTTTCTACGAAACCACTTCGTCTGTAGATGTTTTTTTACTGCTGACACCTTTACGTCGCTCGACAGCGGCGACAGGGTCACGCAGTTGGTCAAGAGCAGCGAGTGTGGCTTTGACAATGTTGATGGTATTGGACGAACCGAAAGTCTTCGAAAGAACGTCCTTCACACCAACAGCTTCCATAACTGCTCTTACTCCACCACCAGCAATAACACCGGTTCCAGGAGCAGCCGGCTTCAGTAGCACTTTTGCACCCGAGAACTTAGAAGTAATCTCGTGCGGGATGGTTGATCCATTCAGCACAACGTGCGTCATTGCGTTTTTTGCGTAGTTGGTTCCTTTGCGAACAGCGTCTGGAACCGCACCGGCTTTACCGAGAGCAGCACCAACATTACCGTTGCCGTCTCCAACTATAACCATTGCGTTAAACGTTAGGTGTCGTCCACCTTTGACCACCTTCGAAACACGCCGAATTTTCACAACGCGTTCAACAAGACCTGAGTCTTCTTCCTCACGCCGTGGCCTTCGACTGCCGCGTCGATCCCCGCCGGGACCATCAGACCCGCCACCAGGTCCGCGTCCACCGCCTGGTCCACCAGGTCCGCGTCCACCGCCTGGTCCACCAGGTCCGCGTCCACCGCCTGGTCCACCAGGTCCGCGTCCACCGCCTGGTCCACCAGGTCC
>JABMNN010000113.1 GCA_013204545.1 Chloroflexota bacterium
ATTCTGAACACGGCCACTCACACCCTGTTTCCGCATTTCGGTGATCGCAGTACCGATGTCTTTTTGTGGGACAGCAATCTTGGCACCGAGAGCTTTGCGTGTGCTCATTGCTTCTTTCAGGCGACCTACCGCCTTCTTGATCCCTCTCGGACCTTATCGCTCCACCTCTGTGCCAACCCTGTTTTGAGCAAGTGCGTCCAAACGGCGACCTGACGGAAGCTTGACCTCAGTCTTTCCTTTTGGTCCGGCCATTTTGTTTTTGATGCGTTTGTGTGAATCGGACTCAGGCACGTGGTTCTCCAGTCAACTTATGTTTTGGATACTACAACAACCCCGTTCAATGACCGTCACACTTCGTCACTTCGTCACGCTAAAAAACGAACCTACATGCTACGATGTCGGGCATGTTGAATAGATATCTCAATCGTTTGCACTTCCCTGCTGGGTTCTTGGCTCTCCTCACGATTGCCCTGTTCACGTTGATAGTCGCTTGCAGCGGACAGAACGAAGAACCAACTGAAACAAGTCAGGAAAGATTCAATCGGATTTCCGAAAGACTTGGGGTATCTCAGACAGTGATTCCAGTCTCAAGTAATCCAGCGGATAAGGAAGCGTGTGAATTATTTGAGGCGGCGCTTCGGATTCTCGATGAGGAATACGGCGATTTCGTTCCTTTCGGGATGACCATGCGGCAGTACTATCGAGTTGTGCAACGGAACTTGGAACTTGCACATAAATTGAGCAGAACGGCTGATTCAGAAATTCGATTGGGTCTGACCTACTTACTCGATGGAATTGAATACGACGACGATGGTGGAACGCTTGCGAACTCTAGGCGAGTGGAGAAACGATGTGGTGACCTTGGGCACCCAGTTGTCTATTGATCGAGACTGATGTGAGGTTCTCAACGACGTCCCTGTTCCTGAACTCAGCACCCACGGCATTGCATCACACCAGAGCGGTTGTTTTGCCGGTCGATTCCGGTGAATGGCCGGTTTTTGGGGATTGGACCGGCTGTGGCGTCGTTGGATATGCGATTCACTCTCGTTTTGGGTACCAGCTGAGATGACGAATATGACCCACATCAGTAGTTTGCCGCCAGTTTCTCTTTCGCTGGCATAAATCCGCTGTAACATCTGGTAATGCGAAATCGATCCAACTTCAGAGTCATTCTCGTGATCCCCACCTTGCTATTCGTACTTCTGCTTGTTAATTGCAGTGAAGATCAAAGACTTGAATACTGGGAGGGTGGTGTAGAAGAAGGCCGAGAGTTCAGGGGGCTAAATGCGTCTGAGCTCCGTGCAACTCAGGAAGCAGGACATCGCTGGTCAACGGCTGAGGCATTGTCACAATTTCAAAAAGCCGCTATGAGAATGAGTTCACCGAATTCTTCACTATCTTGTTGGCAATATGCGACTCAGGGCGAACCAGCTGCAGCCTCTATGAATAATCAGCCGGGGGTTTGGATGATTGATACTCAGCGTGGCATCAGTAATTCAAAGTTTGGTTCCAGTTTTTGGATATCTGAAAACCACGGTACGTTGCCGTTTGACCCAGATGGAATCTGCTCCGAATAATTAGTCAGTGAGAATTTATTCACGTGAGCGAAAACGACCATCAACCTTGTACTGCTCACAGGTAGTCCCATGTCCTATCGCCAACTCTCTGACATGAGTCCTGCGGTAGCAGACATGCGGGTGAACCTGTGTTCGCTCCTGCCAAAACAAGGCTGGTTCCTGCACTAACCCAAATTTTGAAAGATGCCTCAGATGTGTGCCGGAGTCCCCACCCTCTGATTCATATACATTCACGTCCGGGATGCCCCCGGGTATACCCCCTACTTGGTCTCGGAGGAGGTTCTAGAGGGTGGACAAAAGTGCTAACGTCAGGAGCATATGGGGGCAATTTCACCCCTACAAATCGGGCGCCTCGCCCGAAATAACCCAATAAGTGTTCACAATTTCCGATGACCACAAGGTTCTCATAGACCCTTCACCGAAGAGGTGCTCGTAGGCATGGATAACAACGGTGGAATCAGTCCGAGCCCCGTATCCACAGAATCGGCAGAAGTATGCTTTATCGCCGTTGGATGGCGTTCAGCGGTTGTAATTTCCTGGTTAGTATCTGAGGGATGCCGTTGGCGAATTCGGCTGTGAGTAATTGTGGTTCGTATGCAGGCATCGTGCAATCCTTCCGTGCAGGTAACTATAGGCAACGGATAAAGAGCATACACTTTCCTGCAAAAACGCTTTTCTCGCGCAGGCGCGCCCGCGCGCCTTGGCTAGCCCTATTTGGTAAATACTCCGTAAATCGTTGCTGAAAAACGCCCGCGGCCGCAAATGAATCGGAAAATCGCCAATAACAGGCCGTAAAAATCAGGTTGAACTACATTCTCGGGGTTCTGTCAGAACTCAGTGTCATCATTCGTTCTTCACGCCATTTCGCCTATCTTCACTATCGCTACATACGGCGAGTGAAATCCTGTCCTTAGGGCAGTCGTGCATAAGCGGACGATATCGAACCAGCCCCTGACTCGTTCTCGCACGACTGCCTATTCATTTAACCGTCAAGACGAAACGGTCGCCGAAGGGGTGAACCGCCTGACTTTATGGTATCTATCGTCAATTCCGCTACACAAATTGGAGTACACAATAAAGAAGCGACCTCCGACTGAGAAGAAGAACCCTGCGGATGGTTCTGACCTGCCTCCCTTCAATACATCCAGTATCTGATCTTTCAACCGGATATGTTTGAGGGGGTCAGGTCAAACCCACTATCGGCTTTGGGTTGTGTCTGGACCGACCTCACGTATCAACACCCGCTCCGATTACTGCAGGTCGTCGCTGGATTGAGGACGTTGGAGTGGACGATTGTCCAGTTCTTGTGGGGTTGTAAGCGTTTTTAAGCCTATAAATGGCTGAGCATTTACAAAATAGGTGCTGCCAAGGCGCGCGCATGCCCGCACGCGAGAAAACCGTTTTCACTACGAGATGTATGCACTAGGGAGTGTTTCACCAGCTGTTACATGGAGACTGTTACACGAGGAAACCAATATATCTCAACAAAACTATTGTTAATTCATAGTCATTTGGAGCAATCAGGGGATTAGGAGATCGTGGTTCTCGTTTGGCAATCGGTAGTGACATTCCGAGAACGAAGGCACTGGAATGTATGCTCGAGTTCTGTACTGATCTGAGCTAGCGCATTGAATCCCGACAGAACCGCCTGACTCTGCTCGATATACCGGAGTTAATTGATCAGCAAGCGGGTCATGTCAAAAGCCTAGGTACGAAATCACTCGTGGCGAGCTAAGTTCAAATAAAAATTGTCAAAAGTAGGTGATTTTTAACGCTCAAACCATTTCTGACAGAGCCAGCTCTACGAATGGCAACTGTTTGGTATCGACCGAATCACGCCGACTATTTACGCAGCTGATCGAGTTTCTAAGTCGACCATCTGAGCTAACGTCCGAGGACTTACGGTCATTATTCCGTTGTAAGCACAGTACGCCAACGCTGCTGAGACTCGGACATTGATGTTCTCTTTGTCATCGAGGTCGAGTTTTCTAAATATCGCTCGTAGGTGATTGTTGACGGTACCGACAGTCAATCCGATTCGAGATGCGATCTGTTTGTTGGAAAGTCCACTAGCGACTTCGACCAGAACTTCGTGTTCGCGGTTCGTAAGTCGGGTCATCGAGTGGGCGGCGGTTGATATCCACGCTAAAGCGTTCCACTCTGAAAATGGTTCAATTTCATTAGGTGAGTCGCCAGTGATCAATTTTCGAACTGCGCTCAGCAATGCTGCCGGTTCGATGTGGCTGCCACGGACTAGCCAACCTGATGGATTCGGGATGGTTTCTAGTTTGTGCTGCGTTCGACTCTCATCGAACGATCCACAAATAACCAAAATTGGTACGTTAGATGCATTTTTCGAAACGGTATCAAGAACCTTGTTAAGCGAGAAATCAGGCCGATTGTCGAAGGTATTGGAAATAATTAGGAGATCTGCTGATGTGCTGATCTTGTCTGATTTTTCGTCGCTTCTATTCTCGCCGGAATCAATAATTTCGGCCCCGCGGGACTGGAGGAGTTGTTGGACGCCAAGGCATTCGATCTCGTCGATCATCTCTACGAGACATTTCCGCGTTCGACCGCTAATTCTCAAATAATCTTTGTTGGAAGATTGAAGAGTGGTTGAGAGTGGGTTTACGAACAAGTCATGCATTGTCAAGGTACTACGTGAAACAGCTGCGGGCTGGCGGCAATTCTGGGAGTCCAGAACGTACGACTAATCTAGTATGAGTGACGTTGTTTGTGTTAACAATCGTGCTGACACTCAACGAGTAATTGAAGTAACCACTCAATCAGTATATTTTGACTAACTAACGACAATTTATTGTTCGAGGCTGGGTAAGATTTTTTGAAGTTGTTAATGAGCCGCTAGTTGCCGTTCGAACAGGGGTATGAAGGTTACTTGTTGTATCTGGTAATTCGAACCATTCGAGAAGTAGAGGATTACAGACTATTTAGCGAAAAATGCACGTTAATTAATGGGGAGCGACCGGTGGCGTGGTGAAAAATTGGTTAATCATTTAACTTCTCGTGGAAATATCATTGCCGATTTCTGTCGGTTTTCCCGCTGTTGAATTCCCTTATCTATATCC
>JABMNN010000114.1 GCA_013204545.1 Chloroflexota bacterium
GCCACAATCACTGGTTCCATTTCAGCTCTCGACAGAGAGCGATTCATTGACTGCGATTTCAGAACCAAGCCAAATTCGCCCGGTTCCATATCCAATGCCGATTCGGCTGCTGTCACGAACTCAGCCAATTCAGCTAGGCGAGGTCGTTCTTCCAGTCTTGAATCTCCTGATCGACGCAAGGCTGTAGATACAGCATCGAATATCGACCCGAGAATTGAACCTTTTACCTTGTCAAACTGATCGAGAAGCTCAGAGTCTAGCTTCCGTTCCACAGGTTCGATCGGCAGCAGTTCGACGTGCAGACAACGTTCGTCAAGGTCGGGCCGAGTCACGAAGTCAGTAATCCCATTGAGGATCATCGGTTGTTTCGTCTCTATCGCCACCTCGTCGGAGTCAGTGAATAGCATTCGCTTTCCATAACCTCCGCCTGAGGCAATCTGACACAGTGCATCTGATTGATCACCGGATAGATGACTCACATTGTCGAATACTGGAATTCGACTGTGCTCGGTCGCAATGAACAACTCATCTATCTTTTTCGGAATCGAACGAGACGCCACCAGATTGGGATCAGTCAATGACTTGATCAAATTCACAGCCGAAGACTTCCCCGATCCTTGTCCACCGGTTAGAACCAAGACGGGCTGGGTACCAGTCGGATCAAAGACGCCGACCATAAAGCCTTGGATAAGTACCCACGCTTCGGCCGACAAGTTTGGTAAAAGACTGCGGAATTGGCTCAACTTGCCGTTCTTTTCGGGAACAGGTAATGCTGCAAAGTTCTGCGGTCGAATGAACTTCACAGGACATTCCTGGGTTATGTCCCATCCGTCAGAATCTATTCGAACAACCTGCCATTCGTCGCCACCAAGATCGACGTAGATCACGTCCTTGATCCTAGCGACCCGAACATAGGGTTTGAACTCGTCCCCATCGATGACCGCTATGGCGGCAAGGATTTCCGATGCATCTTTTAGTGTTGCAGTGGAGGCAAGTTCTTTGGTCTCACCCCGGAAAGCCTCGGACACTTTGTAGCGAAACTCACGTCCGCCGATCTTTAGATTACGAACACTTCCATTGTCGAACGTAATTGATGCAAACGGGCGTCGATCCGGAGTGTGCCACAGTGAAGCGGCTCTACTAACCAGTTTTACAATCTGGCTGATTTTTGATTCCGTTGGTTTATCACCAGCGGATTTTGTAACGGTCATTTAGCAAGTCCTTTGGACGTCGTGTGTTTATGCGTAATTTCGACTTCTTTCTGTCTGGTGCTCCAATGAAGTTCACTGGCGGTCGTTTGCTTCCTCGTTTCCACTATGTGTAACGGGCGCATCGTTGCTCGTGAGCCTGATTTCACCACCGTTCCAAACTACGGTTGGCGGTCCGCCTAACGGGTTTACTCCCTGCGGACTCTCTGAGATGCGTGTGTGCTTTTAGGTCATATGTTGATCCTCTCCGGATGGGGGGTTCAACTACCAACGTAAACAATGGGGCGACCACCAAGGGCCTTTTGGCACAAGCGGTTCGCAATGATCGTTCCATCTTGTCCCCCAAAATACGCCTTGCATCAGCTGTAACACTTGGCGATGAACACCTGTACGGAAGGCCCATTCCTCGATAAAAAAGCACTGTCACACCATGCCACCGAGTGCTTCACTCGAATTGGCTACGCAGGATTTCTTGTTTCCGCAGAAGGGACAATGCATTGCCAACCTATGGCATACGGGAGACGTCGATGATTGACGACTCACTTAATTGAAAACGCCCCGACCGAAGCCGAGGCGCAATGTTGAACGATCAGGTGAACGCCTAGTAGTTCAGCGTCTCAACTGCTGCAATAGCCTCGTCCACATCTATCGCCTGTGCATACCTCAATGTAGTTTGCGGATCAGAGTGACCTGCATACCTTTGTACCGACCGTAGGGGGACTCTAGCTCTTAGCAGGCGTGTAATTGCTGTATGCCTGAATCGGTGGGCGTATAGGCCATCTGTGAACACGTCTGGATCGGTATCTGCGATCCGGTTGAACACGCCCCTGAGACCATCACTGGTCAGCCTGTTGCCATCGAACGTCTGCCACAACGCTCCGCTGTGGTTCCCACGTATCCTCGGGTAATCGGTGACGGCTACTTGTCCAGATTGTCCAATTGTGACTAACCGTTGCTTACTGCCCTTGCCAGTAACTTTGGTTCGTCCGTCCTGACCGATGTCTACTACGTTCATGGCGAGTAGCTCTGAGGCTCGTACAGCGGAGTTGAGTAGTACGGTCAACATAGCTGAATTGCGAAGACTCAACAGCTTATCGGTGTTGCTCTCAATCACCTCGAACATCCGCTGGATTTCGGTATCAGAGTACTCGAGCGTCTGAGACTGACTACCTTTCACTTTGATCCCATCGACTGGGTTCTTCCACGTCTCAGGGACGTCACAAGTTTCGCCGACGTAGTTGAAGAATGTCTTCAGAGTCTGATGGTGCAGCTTCAACGCACCGTTGGAGAGTGGCTTTACACCGCCTGTACGAGCCCTTCGACCAGCTCTGATGTGTGCCAAGAACTCGGATATATGTTCACGTCCAATCTCAGAGACAATTGGAAGTGGGAACTGCTCGCACCAGACAGTAAATGGGGCTAGTTTCGCTTCGTAGAACTTAGCTGTAAGTTCGGCCAATTGAGAACGTTTCTCGGAAATGAAACGCCTGTACACCGAGCTCGGACTTTGGGGTCCGGAGCTGACCTGCTCGCTGAGCCACCTAGTGAGGGAGATCACCAGCTTTTTGGAAGGCTCTCGTTTTCCGTTTAGAACCATCGATAACAGTGAAGGCGACACCTCTAGTTGTCGAGCTAGCTGGCGTGTGGAGAGCCTGTGGTCGGCCTGTCGTGCCTTGATCTGGTCCAACATGTGAACACTCCTAGGTCTGAAGTGTTTACAAATCTGGAATATTGAGTCGCTGATTAGTGCCCCGAAGTTACTCGGTTGAACTCAAATTTTGGTGCCGAAGGTGGGAGTCGAACCCACACGGGTGTTACCCCAAAGGTGTTTGAGACCTTCGCCACCACCAGTTTGGTAGGCCTCGTTTTCTTAGCTACGCCACAGGCAACTGGTATTGACGGATTCCCTTGAACGTATCTGTGAAAGAAAATTACCGTCGACATAGAGCCGCCGCTACGGATGGATGAATCTCGCTCCATCGGGGTCGGTTCCCACCAGGGAAGCGTATGACTGACTCTCCTGCAGTAAAACCTGAGGGTTCTGTCAGAACTCAGTGCTCAAGCCCATATCAGTGCCGAACTCTGCCGTACATAGCGGTGTTTTCGTTCTCAAAGGGTCAGTGTCGGATGCCATTTCTACGGCTTAAAACAGGGTAAGGCACTGAGTTCTGACAGA
>JABMNN010000115.1 GCA_013204545.1 Chloroflexota bacterium
AACCGGGAACACTGTCCAGACAACCGGAACCACCTCTTTGCGAAGGCAATCAATGAACACGGGGGCTATTTCAAGAAGCCTGTCGCGACATTCTCACTAAGAGGCGAGAGACAACCGGCTGGGATGTTGAGGATTACGAACATCCTGTAAAAAATGTAGATGATGAAACCCGGATTGACATTGTTCTGCGTGAGAACCATATCCAGAGAAATACCGATTTACGCGTCGCAATCGAATGTAAGCGGAGCAATCCAAATTATGTAGCGTGGGTGTTTCCTCAACAGAGCATCTCAGTTCCAGACGAGCATTTTGGTAGCGTTTTGACGCTTCGAATGCCGGATCCCCCAGACCCTCGGCGTCATATCAAGTCAACAATGTCTGTAGTACTCCCTATCGGTCCGCATATTTGCGAACCAGGATTCGCCTTACGTCCAGATAACCAAAAGGCGCGAGGTTCTGCGACGCAACCAATCGAAGATGCTTGCAGGCAAGCCTTAAGTGGTGCTTTTGGATTGGCCAGCGAAATAGGCCTTCAATACCTTAAGCAACAAACGGCGTTCACAACCATGTTTATTCCAGTTGTCGTTACCACCGCACCGCTCTTCGTGGCGTCCTATCAAGCGTCCGAAATCGATTTGAGTTCAGGGATGATTTCGGAGGAAAAGGTATTCTTCGGCGCCGATGGTCCAGAGGCAGTTGACTGGTTAGTGGTCGACTATCCAACAGGCGATAGCATCGTTCCTGATGCGATCCCGGACTCCGTAAGCGCTATCGACGCCGGCATTCTGGGGGAACTGAAGTGACGGTCGGTATTTGTCGTCAATTCGGCGCATCTAGTTGAATTCTTTTCAATGTTTCACCCGATCCCTGTCACAAGAGTTTCTAGGTGACAGCGTCGTCAGCCACTGCAGGATTGTTAATGCCGAGATTTATATTGACGCGAGAATTATTAACGACCCTCTTACGCTATACGCTCCCTGTTAGATCGATTTACTGTGGCTTCTTGAGCTGAATGCGTTGTCGGGTTAGCAAGTAATACCCATTGCCTGTAGTCGCGTACGACAACTCTGACATGCGTCCTAGAACATTCAAAATATCTTGGTCGGGAATATCTTCCAAACAGAACATACGAGCCAACTGTGCAGCTGTTTCGTCCAGTCCTGCCAACAATTCTTTGCCGACCGGGAGCGTGTTGTCTCCGGCTATGATCTGCTGCAAACGACCATTGATCTGCTGATAGGCAAGATTTGAGACTTGGTGGATCAGTGCCAATGTAGGATCCCAGTGACGGTTCAACTCACGACCTACTTCTCCGAACACAGCACTAAAAAAGTAAAGTTTCCGGAGCGGAACCCCTTCCTCTCTCATTCGTTCAGAGGCAAATGTAAACTCATCTGCAAGTCGAGTTCGAATTTCATCAGGCAGTCGCAACTGGTATGCCTCCTCTCGGGGACCAATTCCATCCGTAACTTGCGTCTGTTGTGCTCGGTACCCAATTCCGCGGATGAGCGTTCTCTAACATTTCATCTTCTGGGTTCGAACTGTGAGTCGACCAACTGCAAGTCGGGAATCTATTTCTGTCAATCGTCGCTGCGAAATCAGTACCGAGAGCCAATGCAATCTTGGCAATAGTCAAAAAGGTGACGTTCTCCTGAGTGTGAAGTACGCGCGACACCACAGATGGCGAGACCTCCATCTTTTCAGCAAGCGATTTTTGCGATAGTCCTTGTTCTTCAAGTAAAAAGATTATCTGATCCGCAAGTTCGCTCAGTTTTATTTGAGCGTCAAGTTCTGGGTCGTCCTGATGGCGTGCCAGAATTGCAGCAATGCTTTGTTGTTCTTGTGTCATCTCGAAAATTACTCCATCAGTCTTCTGATCCGCCGGTGAAAAAATCAGTGATCTCTTCGTGTAGCGACTCTGCTCGTCTAAAGAAACTGTTGGGGGGATCGCCTTTCTTAAATCCGCTGGTCAAAACCATGCCATCAGGTTCGAGTTTTGCAAATAACATTCGAACCCCTGATGGTGTTTTTACTTCCCAAACGTTTTCAAAATTCTCAATTTTACGTATTCGTCTTTTGTCGTTCCATACAGCTTTGTGCGACTCTGTTTTTAGTCGAGTCAGCAACGTTGTCAACCCTGTGTGGCCTTCGCTCTCTAGCTCCGCCATAAACTCCGCGGCAGGGCGCGTTCCATCATCTAACTCGATTTCAAGAACTTCCCAATATGATCCCCTAATACCTACCGGAATGAGTTTCATGCTAATTTACAACTCAATTCCGTATATGAGTAAAGCTACGATAGCATACACCGGTTGACACAAATATCAACGAACCTTCACAGTTTATTCGAGTTTTCGTGTTAATTGGTCGCTGCATCTATCAGCTCTAGTTTTGGTTATTTGATTGAAGCACTGCAAGATCGCTGACTACACGCACCGCTGCGCGAATCACTGTTCTCGCGTCTTCACGATCGATAAGCTCTTCTGAATGCGCTCCTATATTCCCGAATTCAAGCACGATGTCAGCGTGCGAAAAACCAGTGCTCGACAGCACTGTTGGATTAGTTTTCCGAGCTTCATCAATTAAAAGCCCTAGCGTCCAACGCCGGTTAAGATCGAGCCCCGGAATCTTGTCTTCAAACGATAGTTGGCAAGCACGACGTGCGATTACCACCGCTCCCTTGTAAAGACCGAAGTTGTAACACTTCGCTGCTTCCGATAAGTCCTGGGCTAAACCCAATGCAATTTCAGGGGGTAATCCGTCGGACCCAATCGGATCGATGCTCTGAGTAGTTTCGACAATTTGGTTGTGGTGAATTCGCACCGGCCATTCATGCAGAGGGTGATCAAAGGAACATCCAAATATCGCTTGGACTTGTAAATCAGAAGTATGTTTACGGTTGCCTAAGTTAGATTGACGGGTTACTGCAACTTCATAATGGTCACTCGGATCGTATTCAACACATTTGATGCAGTGGGTTTGTGACACTTCCAGTTCCTCCACAAGTTTATATTTGATGTGAGTGTATCCTTTTTTGTCATGCTTACCTATTTCAATACCACTATCCATGCATCTGAAAATTAATATGAACGACCCTCAGTCCATAGAGTGAGATCAGGACCCGCAAGCAAACGGAACCCTTAAAACAGAAGAATCCAAAAGGTAAAACTCGATCATGCGAAGCCGGATCGCCATAGTACTAAGCAAGTTCCTAAAACCAATCGCAATTGGTCTCGGAATCTTTGTGTTCATTTCAGTGATTTCGGCATTTCAGGCGAACGGCAACACCAGCGGGGCAAATATTGCGTTATACGCAGCGATCGCCACAGCCTTCGTGTCTTACGGGATTCTTGAGTTCTGCAGAAGATTCTTTTTCCGAATTGATATTCTCGAAGAAGCAGCGACTAAGGGTGAAACAGTAGTAGATTCCGAGTTCGACTCAAGATTTCAAACTGCTCTCGATCGCAAACGTGAATCAGAAGCTACAGAACAATCCAAAAGGTAAAAGCATTGAATATCGAAGATAATTTCAGATTTAAAATCAGCGAACGCAATGACGGTTGGTATGTTCGGCAAATACCAAAGTCTCACGGGCGCCCAGTCACCATGTTCACTCCCGAGAGCATTGGCCCAATGGTTTCTGAGAGTCAGGCCGAAATCGAACGCGAGACATGGATTACCAGGCTGAACGAAAACTTGGCCAATAACTAAGATTCGATCGAATTCGTTACAAAACTCCCGGAGACTTTGTAAATCAAATCAGCGGTTTGAGTCTGCTACGTTCGTCAGATGGATACCTATGAACAACGCCGGCACAACAAATCAAAACGTCACTGCGGGGTCACGAATCCTTACGCAAATTGGGCGATGACTCCCGACGAGTGGCGAGAAAGCCTGATCGACTATGCCAAAAAGGGCAGCACTGTACGCAAGAGTTTCGACGAAGGACAAAGAACAGAATCCCGAAACTCAATTACTGCATTTGAGGGATTGGGCCAACCGCCAAGATTTAGAAACTATCGAGTACGTCGACCAGGCCAGTGGTAAAGACCTGAACCGCCCAGGTTGGAAGCAACTAACCGACGATTGGCGATCCGGCAAAATCGACACTGTGGCTGTCGTGCGGCTCGATCGAGCATTCCGAAGCGTTGTTGACATGCACAACTGTCTAGCGGAGTGGGAAGGTCGTGGCATAAGGTTTTCGAGCATCACTCAGCCGATCGACACTGGATCATCGATCGGAAAGTTCATTACGACGATTCTGGGCGCAGCAGCCGAGCTTGAGCGCGACATGATCGGTGAGAGGGTCAAAGAAGGTCTGCAAAGAGCTGTGAGCGAAGGTAAAAAACTGGGAGCCCCGAAAATCAGGCTTTCTGGCGAGCGTGCTGCTCGAGTACTCGACGAAAACAATGGCGACGTCGAAAAGACTGTTGAAGTTCTTGGAGTCTCAAAGGCGACGTTCTACCGCCGTCTCAAAAAGGTAGGGTGAGTTTCACTCTGCGGGATCTACGAGTGAAACCGGTGTCTCAATAACAGGTGTTTTTGATTCGATGCTCATTTCGAACACGCCCCTAACGCTACAAATAAAGGGGGTTGGATTTTAGAGAATCTCGGCAGTTCAAAAATGTGTCGATCGACGGTTCAAATAAGGGACCCCTTGTTTGTCGGGTAGACCGAACGTACAAGCGCCAACGGTAATTTGATTTGTCTCTAGTGTCGATCAGGTTCGGTCGATTTTGTTATCAGAGCTACATACCTAATCCGTTGATCCAGCGATGGCTCCAGCAAACTCGCTCTCCAAACGTTCCGTTCGTTCTTGCTTAGCGAAATTAGAGCGTTCAGAAGACGCGGTCCATGCCCGAGCCGAACAGTATCTGAGTCGCCTTGCACTCGACGAGCCCGTCGGAGCAGTACGAATGAAGCGAAAGAGACTGCCAAAGTTGCCGGAATTGAGAATATCGGTGCATTGGAAGCTACCGACGCGTAACTGACACCTATTCCAACGATCAGCCCTAACACCAGCAAAGAACAGCGTGGAATCGTGCTTCTTGATATCTCGCTGATTATCAGCGCATCTAGTTCTTCCTCTGGCAACTGTTTTTTTATCTTCTCACCCACAAGCAGACGAGATCCGCTGCGAATAACATCATTTCGTCCTTCTGCTATACCGATTTCGCTGCAGGAAAAACCGAATAAAGCCCCTTCGGCGAATATAGCCATTTTCGGAGGGAACCATTTTGTTCGACGCATGGCGATTTTCAGTCTTCCGTACCAGATTGCTGCCCTGGCCATTTCTTGGGCGACCATCGCGAGAGCCAGCGCGTAAAAGATCGCATACGAAACCGAGAACTCTGAATATAGCCCTGCGTGGAAGGAGAGTTTTGAAATCGTAGGAGCAGTCGAAACAATGAACGAAAGAACGATCAACGGGTAAAGGCGGGGACTCGCTCCCACGGTTCTTCGGAAACCGGGATCGGTTTGAATTCTGAATCGGATCTTAATTTTCGAGGCAATTCGACCTCGATTGGTGATTAGCGAATCCAGCCCTCTGGTCGCTGCTGAAAGCGCTAGTTGTACAAAAAAGTCGGTGATCCTGTAAAGCACTAATTACTCCAGTTATTCAGCTGATTCGCGAAATCGTAGGCAGCCTAAGTAGAGCAGAACGTGAGCCAGGCGAAATGCGTTCTCATCCCCTAGCTCATCTCGGCTTATGAGGCCATGTGATACGGCATTACGCAGGTTTTTGCCGTGTCGCTCATCAGAGAGCAAGAATTTGAGCCATCGAATGATGTCTGGTCCGACAAGCTTCACCAACTGATTACTACTCAAGGCATCGTCCAAGTTAATTCGTGTCGTCCGGTTGGCTCTTCGTTTTGTAGGCGTTACCCCAATTTTTTTCGCAAGATTCACGATGTTTGCCTCTGCACGAGGCGCAGCGAGGTGAATGAACGCCGAATAGTCGCTTTTAAGGAGGTGTTTGAACGCGTCGACAAGTAATTCAACTTCCGATTCTGAAATTGCCAGCGCAGATTCAAAAAACAGTTTCAAGTCACCCAAAGTGACCGGTGAGGTTCTTTGGAGTTCGCTGAGCATGCTGCCGAATATTTGATTCCTGATTGCTTCGTCCCATCCATATTCTCTATATATTTGCTTCAGCGATCTCGGACTCAGTCGACGCAGTATTCACTGGGCGGTCGTCCGAATATGTGGTTGACGGCAGGAACGACATGAGCGATCCGCCGGCCTTCATTTCTGCCTCTGCTCGAACTGCATTTTCCCAAATCGGTCGTAATGCATCCGAGATCCCAAGTAATAACAACGCTTCTTGTTGACTAACTTCGATTGCTTTCCTGATCGCCTGCAGAAATGGGTCGAGGTCTAGTTCGATTTCAGACGTAATCTCACCCATGTTGTTTTCAGTCTCTCTGCCTGCTGTCAGGGCCTCTCCGGCCAGCGAACGGGCCATGTCGGGCTCGCCGATCGAGTTGTAGTGGTCGATAGCTCCGGTCAACAATCCGGCAACAACCAACGCTTTATCTCCGGGACGAGATCGCGCATCAGCTTCTAGGTATTTTCCGATTGCGATGCGTGCATTTTGTGCGTCTTCATCGTTTTTCAGTGCGACATGAATCTTTGCTTGGTGTCCAGCCAATTCCCGCAACAGATAGAAGTCTGTATCTGGATTAGATAAGTCTTGGGAGTTACAGATTCTCTGCAATGCCTCAGCGAACTTTGCAATCTTTGAATCTTCAAAATGCTGAATATTCTTTGATACGAACGTGGAAAGTTGCCAAATCGTATCGATTCCAAGACTTCCCGAAATTAGAGCTGAACTAATAAGTTCCTCGATTTTCAGAGCTGCTCGTTTGTCTTTGAGTTGCCATGCCAAAATCGCAGCCCGGCAGATCACGTCTGTGGCCAATTCGAAGTGCCTACGGTCGACCTGGTCTTGATACAGCTCGGTATAAAGACCGATCGCAGTGCGCGCCATCTTGTGATCTTTTCTCGCACACCAGATGATGTCGGCGAAGTGAGATTTCACAATCAAATTGTCGTCATTCTCCAGCCTAGAGCGACAATGATCGATGACTTCATCTTGGAGCTTGTTGATGTCTGGCCAACCGGAGTCGCCGATCGACCCCAGCATTCCGAATCGACTTATTGAGCCATCTTCCCAAGGAGAAAGAATGTGGAACGAAAAAAGTAAAACATCGTGATTCGCCGCAGTCGCCAGATCTGAATCTTCTGGCAGTGCTTTCAGAGCAGCTTTAGCAATTGGCTCCAGCTTGTAGAACCGATCGACTTCGGCAGCTTCGGGTGGCAGTTCTGGAAACGTTGGACTAGTCATGCTCGGGAGTATACGACGATAGGAACTATACCTATGACTAAATGTCACTCGGCTCACGGTACAAAAAAGGGAACCCATATTTGAATTGTCGATCGGCTCGTTATTGAACTCAGAGGATCTATAGAAATGCCCCCCCCCCCCCTTATTTGATTGGCGCCAACGAACTGGGATTCCCTTGTTTGAGCTGTCGATCGCGAAGCAACTTTTCGAATCAATGACCTAGTTAATTCGAGAGCTTGCTCCGCGATGTAACCCGTCTATAGACTCGGTATGATCACATCAGTTAACTCACCTGCCCGACTCGGGGGCAAGGTATTTGCCAAATTGATTACCGATGCAATGACCTCGTAGTTTCCGACTTGTAACTCGAAATCTCGATCTCCGTTGGTAGCGCCAGAGAACGTAATCCTACGATTTTCAGCAGAGTTGAACACAAGAAGAAATGCACGTCTAGCTCCGAATCTCTCAGCATATTCAGCAGCCTGGGCGACACCCGTTTTCACATGTGCGATACCTCGGCTGTTGCCGTCGTAGACCTTTGCTTCAATCACCATTTTTCCAGCAGGACCAGCTCCCGGTACATAGACGTCAAGTCGACTCTGATCTCGCGCAGTTTGCGTTTCAAGTACCAGTTCCAATGGAACGTCGAATAAGTAACGTGCAAATTCGAGAACCAACCTTCGCTCGACGCTGTGGCTTTGGGAAGTTCCTGAGCCGCGTGGTTGATCTTGAGCAACACCCAAGAGATGGGCTCGATCGAACCATTCTGACCGCTGTTTAAATCTCGCCATCGTACTGCGAGTCATTCCTAGCATATTGGTGGATTGTTCAATGAAATTCACCAACGGATCCAAGAACAAACCGGTTACCCGATCGATCCGTTCGTCGACCGATAGATCAGTCCCCCCACCCCGAGGATATCGACGTCCAGCGTAGACAAACGCCTGTTTGACCTTTTCAGGTGTCTGATTGCTGCTAGCCAGCCACCCTAGCGCTTGATACCCGACTGCCGCTCTCCGCTCAGGAGTTGCTGCGAATTCGAGCCCTACGATATCTGGAGTGAGGTCTATTCCCTCGAACAATTGGATCGCACGATCCCCAATATTGTCCAATTCCTCAGACAATAAATCATCCAACAGGGTACGTACAAAAACGTCTGTGTGAATGACTGACAAAAGCGTCCGTACGTCCGTCATCAACATTTGTGTCGGTGACCGCTTCAATCTACCGACTATTTCACGGGCCAATCGGACGGTTGTAGTACTCAATATTCACCTCAAATAGTTGCTTGTGTGAGTTTGATTCAGATCGGAATACCGCCTATTTCAAGGTGCTTGTCACACCGAACGCAAGTGCATAGAGCGCCTCGGCCATAGCGCCTTCTGCAAACGCTCTGGCATCCGTCCGAGCCTTACCCCGAGCTTCGATATCACCCGCGCCATTTGCAATCTTGAGGGCACTCTCCATTGAGCCCAAGAAATTGAGCGCATTTTGCTTCCGAGTCGCCATTTCATCTTCTATTTGGTCAGCTGTCATTATTTGTGCCTTTCCACGAGCCTATACGGCCATTCGCCTCACGAGTTCTCAGCGGATGCAGCCTACCAGCAGTTTAGTTAGAAGAACTTCAAGTTGAAGTTGTCTGCGCCGACATATACCGACTGATTCTTTCAAGTGGAGCGAGAACCGTCGCAAAATTGACTGTTAATCAGCGGACCATAGGTTCGAGCCCTGCCTCAGGAGCCATATAGCTAAATCCTCCAATTGGCATGGTGAGGAATCGTCGACGTGGCAATCAATTTTTGACCGCCATTTTGACCGCCATTGTCGCGATGACATTCAAGTCGGTACGGGCAGACTTACGAAAACAATTCGAATAACGTACTGGAGAAACGTGATTCAAGGATATTCACTGAAGTTGCACAATACTGCAAAACCTCTATTCGGCGGTTCAAATCCGCCCGTCGCCTCCATATTGCAAATGAATGCGAAGAAGCCCCCGAAAAACGTTAGTTTTTACGGGGCTTCTTCGCATTTAGCGATAATCTAACTAGAGAGGATCAGAGCCGTATGATCAGCTCGCTTGACGTACTGCCCAGTACTTCAACATAGAACGATTGGCGATTCTTGTCGCTGCGATACGGATGTCGGGTAACGGGACGAAGTTGGCAAGATAGTCGGCTCGGACAACGTCGAGTGTTGTCGCAGAGAAACCGCACTTTGAGCATTCGACAACGAAGTTACGACTCGTCTTGTTTGTTGTCGGTTCGGATTTCCGACCGCACCCGGGGCATGATCGAAATTCGGACGAACTCATATGCTCCAACCCTCGCTAAACCGTAACTTTCCACACTTCGCTTAGACCAGACTATCTCGATAAAGCGGATGCTTCAGCACCAAATGGTCAACGGTGGCTAGGGTTACTTCCGCGTCAATATGTGTGTAACCAATTACGCGTGTTGGGCAATTGATTACTTTAGGACATAGGGCCAGTGTAATCTCTCGATATCGCCATCGGAAACGGCTGCCCCAACTCGATCAAATATAAGTTGGGGCAGTCGCTAAAAAAAACCTAAACGACCCAGTCCGGATGAAGGTCAGCCCTTACGGCATCCATGTCGAGATCAATGCCCAAACCCGGTTTGCCGTTCAGTATCAACTTGTTGCCCTGCCAATTGAGCGGCTCTGTAAGGTACCGGTTGTAACTTGGCTTGAAATCGAGTGCATGCTCTAGTCTGTAGAAGTTCGGCGTGCTCATCGACACATGTGCACCACCGAGGATTTGACCGGGACCTTGTGCATTGTGAGGGCTGATCGGGATGTAGTACACCTCTGCCATCGTGGCTATTTTCTTCAACTCTGATATCCCGCCAGTCCATGTGACGTCAGGCATGATGAAATCGGTTAAGCCCTCGTGGAGGATTTGTGAATAATCCCAGCGGGTGAATAGTCGTTCGCCGAGGCACATAGGTGCCCGCATCTGTTGACGTACAGATCGGAGTGCTTCGATTCCTTCAGGTGGAAGTGGCTCTTCGAACCAATCGATTTTCGACTCGTCGTAGAGCCGATTCGCAAGCCGTACAGCCGTTTTTACGTTGTAGTGACCGTGAGCGTCGATAAGAACTTCAACGTCAGGTCCAACCGCATCGCGAACTGCAGCCGTAATTTCGCAACCGAGATTCTCACCGGCAGCAGAAATTTGTCCGTCCTGATACATAGTGTGAAACGGCTGCATTTCGAGGAACGGATCCATTTTCATTGCGTCGTGCCCCTCAGCAACAGTTCGCTTCGCTGCTTCGTAATAGTCGTCGGGAGTCGAGCACCCACCAAACCAGGCATTGGCATACATGCGAATGTCGTCTCGCATTTTGCCACCAAGGAGATCGTACACAGGTCGACCTGTTGCCTTGCCTTTGATGTCCCACAGAGCGATGTCTATACCGCTAATGATCGTGGTAGGAAATCCGCGTGAACCCATGTAGGTGTAGCGACGGAACAGCTTGTGCCAAAGTCGTTCGATATCGGCAGGGTCTTCGCCAATGAGTGCTTCCTTGACCGCCCTAACCCCTGCGCCAGTGAGCAACGATCCATTTCTAGGTGTGCTGGATGATTCTCCCCAACCGGTGATGCCCTCGTCAGTTTCGATCGTCACGAAAGTCCATTGCCATTCGCCTTGATAGTCGGACAGTCCGCCGAGGTCAGGCTCGACGACCCATGCTTCTACGTTTGTAATTTTCATAATGATTCTCCGATTGGTTAGGGCTAAATTTGACGAAAACTTACGATCTGTTTGAGGTTTATTTAGGGTGATGCAGCGGCATGATATGCGAAGCCGCTGCTGAAATGTCTACGAACGCGCTGTCAGATACGGTCGGCATAGACGATACAAGTTGACTATTCACCCAAAATTCCGACATATTCTTCAAGTCGCATCGGACAACGTGAGGCTCTGCACGTGCGACAGGGCGCTTCGTCTGGGTTATTGACGAGCCTTAATTCCCGCCCAAACGGAATAAGCTTCGATTGCGTCTTCTGCGGATACATCAATAGCGATTCGAGTAGAGTCACGTCGATTTCATCGGCGATCAATACATCGAACATCGTTAACTGCCCTTCGATGTCCCATGGTTCTGTACCGGGTGTGATTGGCGGTCCAACCTTGTATCCCGCCTGCTCCAATTCCCACATTAATTGAGCTTGCATCTGCTCAGCGGCATTTATCGCAACAGCTGAACCTGCCGCATCAAGCACAACGCCTTCGATATGGTCGCCACGCTCCATCATCGACGCAACTTCGGTTTCAACTCCCGGGCCGGCTGTAGCTATCAGGAATACGGCCCCTTCAGCCCCTTCGAAAATGTGAGGTAGCCGCTTGCCTTCCGCTATATAACCGGATTCGAAGTAAACTTTCCCTCGTTTGGCAGATTCGACATTGAGGATTCGTGATATTCCGCGAGGGTTGCTTGCTGATGCGGCAAACCCTGTTGCCTGAAGCACGTCGGCATTGAGACTTTCTCTGGCGTTCCCGGCTGGGCCGAGACATCTCCAGACCTCTTCCGGGTCGAGTTCAACCGCGAGATTATGAACCCGATTCATCTCGTGTAATAAATGTGAGGGATTGTCCAGCATGCTCTCATCTGTCTTCCCCAGCCCTTAGCGCGATTGTAGGGTATCGGTAGAACGAGCTGTGGGCTGGCTTGTGATGCTCGCGTGGTGGCGTGCAATAAAAACTTGCTGGGCGGGCCCATATGAGCATGACCGAACGGGAACTACAGCTTGCTACCTTGAACGCAGGGGATGGTAGGAAGCCTGAGCGCATTCCGTGGATGCCCAGACTTGAAATCTGGTACACGGCGCATTACCTCGCCGGAACGCTCCCACCTGAATTTGCCAGCATGCGTCTCGCCGAAATCCAAAAAGCAGTTGGTGTTGGCAAAACAGCCCGAACAGGGCATGTCTTCACATCTCGAAACAAGGGCGTTGAGGTACATGAGCGACGCGAAGGTCTGCTGACTTATTACGACTACGTAACCCCTGTCGGCAGCGTTTCTAAGCTCGTGAAACGCACGCCTGAACTCGATGCTGCTGGTATCTACCCGCTTGAAGTTGAACACTTCATTAAGAAGCCTGAAGATTTTGAAACCGTGATGTACATCGTTGAGAACACCGAGTACTTCCCGGCGTATGAACAGTTCATCGACTATGACGAGGCAGTTGGCGATGACGGATTGCCGATGATTCCGGTCGGTGACGTTCCGTTTCATCATTATCTGGAAGTGTTCACGGGATACGAAAAAGGCTACCTCGATCTATTTGATTATCCAGACAAAGTAGAACGGCTTCTCGAAACGATGCATCAGGTCCTGAAGGAGAAGATGTGGCCGTTGGCTGCGAAATCTCCGGGGACACTCTTCCTTCACGGAGCCCATTTCTCGTCTGAAACGACCCCAGCTAACTACTTCGGGCAGTACATGCTGCCGTATATGCAGGAGTTTGCCGATTACATGCACGGCTACGGTAAAAAGGTCGCCCACCACGCCGATAACGACACCAGCCAAATAATCGATCTGTTGAGAGACTCCCGTTACGACATGCATGAGTGTTTCGTTACGAAACCCATGGTTCCAATAACACTGGCTGAAGGCCGTAAAGCATTGGGCGACGACATCGTTGTGTTCGGTGGAGTTCCATCAGTGATTCTCGAAAAGACAACTTCCGATGAGCAATTCGAAATCTATTTACAAGAGATTTTTGATGAGGTGAAACCCGGCGACAATTTCATCCTAGGAATTGCGGACAACATGATGCCAGCGTCGATGATGTCGAGAGTGAAACGAATAAGCGAACTTGTGGAGCAGCAAGGAACCAGCTCATGAATAGCGAAATTGGAAGGCTGCGATTTGCGATTCAGAACTTAATAGTGAACCGGAGAACTCAATGACTGCATTCGAAGACCTCGCAAATCTGATTATCAGTGGTCAGCACTCCGCAGCAGCACAGTGGGCGAATACAGAGCTGAGTAACGGAGTATCGCCTGAAGACATCATCGAAAAAGGGATGATTCCGGGAATGGACGAGATCGGTCGGCGTTGGAAAGATCAGGAGATTCATATGCCTGAAGTCCTGATCGCTGCTCGGGCGATGAAATCATGCATGGCGGTGGTGAAGCCGCTGCTAGCGAATTTCGCAGACACTTCACGTGGGTCTGTCGTTATTGGCACCGTTAAAGGCGACTTGCACGACATTGGCAAGAACCTAGTCGTGATGATGCTTGAAGGAGCTGGTTATACCGTCTACGACCTTGGAAACGACGTTGCCCCTGAAGCCTTCGTAAAGGCAGCTGAAGAGAATGCTGTAGACATCGTTGCAATGTCGGCACTCCTGACCACTACGGTTCCGATGATGACCGAGACAATCGAAGCACTTAAGCGGGCTGAACTCCGCGAGAAAGTGAAAGTGATGATCGGTGGGGCTCCTGTGAGTGACGAACTCGCTAAGCAGATCGGTGCTGACGGATATGCCCCGGATGGTGCGAGCGCAGTCGATGTTATTTCAACTCTCATGAAATCCCACTAACTTATATTCAGGATTGAAAAGGCGGATCTAATGACGATGTCACACCGTGAAAGAGTCAGAAAAGCTTTGAATCACGAGGAAACTGATCGGGTACCGATTGATTTTGGCGGTGGTCCAGCGACTCAGATTCACCCGACAGCGTACGTAAATCTTCTTGAATATCTTGGGTTTCCTGAAGAAAACGTACCGGTCAGCCATCGAGGCGAAGGGCAGGTGGTCGCCCCGAGCGAGAAAGTGCTTCAACACTTCGGCATTGACGTTCGCGGTTTCTATACCTCAGAGCCGGATTCTTCACTTGGGCGACCGATAGCTACCAATCGGTACAGCGATGAATGGGGTGTTGAGTGGGAGAAATCCGACGTCCTTTATCCGTACATCAACGTTCTGGGACCACTCCAACACATCCCTGAACCAGTAGCTTCTGACGTCGAGTCGATCGAATGGCCAGTGCCTGATGATCCCGGTCGAATCAGAGGGCTTCGTGACAAGATCCTCGCTGTTCGTGAACATACCGACTACGCAGTAGTTCTGAACCTCCCTAACAGCACATTTGCCCTAGCTCAGCGGGTGCGTGGTTTCGTTGAAACCCTTGAGGACCTGCTGTTACACGAAGCGTTTGCCGCGGCACTTCAGGAAAAAATCACCGATGTGATCTGTGGGATAGCGATGCTTTCACTCACAGAAGTTGGCGATCTGATCGATGGTGTTTCGTTTGGCGATGACATGGGCGTTCAGAACCAGTCGTATATGAGCGCCGACCTGTACAAGAAAATGGTCAAGCCTCATCACGCTCGATTTGTTGAGGTGCTGCACAAGCACACAGATGCCAAGGTGATCACGCACAGTGACGGTTCGATACGCGAACTGATTCCAGACTTTATAGATATTGGTATCGACGTAATCAATCCGGTTCAGGTTAGTGCGACCGGAATGGAACCTGAGGATCTGAATCGAGATTTTGGGCGAGATCTCGCTTTTTGGGGTGGGATTGATACGCAACACGTACTGCCGTTTGGGACGGCGAGTGATGTTGCCGCCGCCGTTCGTGGGCGCCGTAATGACCTAGGTAAGAGCGGAGGATTTGTGCAGGCCTCGGTCCATAACTTGCAATCGGAAGTGCCGCCTGAAAACATCGTCGCAATGTTCGAAACGGCTCTGGAAAATAGATAGTTTCGTTATATCACTTTTTCAGGATGTAAAATCCGGTCAGTTTTAGCAAGATGTTAGGCATGGGGCGAGTGGCATAGGGGCTCATACCACGTAAGTTCAGGGGGTAGAAGATGGAATCAAGTGAGCTTCTTGTGGAAGCATATTCACACATAACTCGCATAGTTCATCAGGCAGCAGATGGTCTGTCGCAAGAACAACTGGCGTATCGACCTGAAGTTGGCTCGAACTCGATTGCTTGGCTGGTTTGGCATCTGACTCGTATTCAAGACAGTCACCTGAAGAACGTTGTTCAGCTTCAAGAAGCTTGGCTCACTGAGGAATGGTCGGAACGATTCGGAATGTCCGAATCAACAACAATCGCCTTCGGTGATGGCCCCGAAGAGGTCGCCGCTATGCGTCCGCCCCACGCGATCCTGCTCGGTTACCACGACCGCGTTGCGAGCCGAGTTCTAGATTATCTGCCAACAGTAGACGCTACTGAATTAGATCGAATTGTTGACACCAAGTACGATCCGCACGTTAAGGCTGGTATCCGGCTCATGAGCGTCGTCCAAGACAACACTCAACACGCCGGTCAGGCACGCTATATACGAGGAATGATCGAGCGACTCGGGATTTGAATGTAGATCTGATCCATCCGATAAACGGCTGCGTGACAACCAAGATATTCTGTCGTCCAAACTGCCCGCCGGGTCGACGGACAAAGCCTGAAAATCGAGTGCATTTCGACTCGATTTCAGACGCCCAACGACACGGCTTTAGAGCATGCAAAGTTTGTAAGCCTAGCGTTCCGGCTGATGGCAAAGAGTGGAGATCGAGAACCAAGTCCTAGACGCTCCAGGAATTGCTTACCGTTTTTACTGTTGGCGAGATGGTGTCGGCGAGTTCCATGATCGACGCGAACACCTCGTTGTGGATCGGGCGTGCTACCCACTCAAGTCGAAGCTCTTCCGACTCCCAGTATGAAACTACTTCGATATCTGCTGATGAGTCGTTGTTGAATGGCGTAAGCATCGCTGCCTGAATAAATCCTGGCTGTTCCGACATTGTCGATATCCACGGATCGTTGATAGCAGTGCCTAGTGCCTCGGCTTTGCCGGATTTTGGTGTCAGGTAAACGTGAAGAGTAATCATGAATTAAGTCTTGAGCTTGGAATTGTGTAAACGGTAAAACCGTAACTACGAAATGCTGCGGCCGGCGATCTTTACCCGGGTTCGATACAGCGATGTTGAAGCCGTCATGTATAGCGTCTTCAGGTCATCATCACCCCACGTAAAATTCGCCGTGACCTCTGGAACCTGAATTACACCTAGAGCAGTAACATCGGAAGCATATACGTGAATACCGCCCGGACCAGTACAGTAGAGATTGCCTTCACTGTCGAGCTTCATCCCATCGCAACCTCCATCGCCTTGACCCTCAGGAACAGCCCAAACATCTCCACCCGAGATGCTGCCGTCATCAGCAACATCGAATACACGGATGTGACCGTGATCGGTGTCATTGATAAACAACTGTTTTTCGTCTAGCGAGAAAGTCAGCCCGTTTGGTTGCCCAAAATCCGAGGCGAGCAACGAAACTTCGCCCGAATCGGGATCAATGCGATAGACACCCTGAAAGTCTAAATCTTGCTCGCGGAGCAGACCAAAGCCATCCATTCGTCCATAAGTTGGGTCTGAGAAGTAAATAGCACCGTCCGATTTCACAATGACGTCGTTCGGGCTATTCAGTTCTTTACCGCCGTAGTGCGAAGCTAAAATCGTAATCGAGCCGTCATGCTCTTCGCGGGTGACGTCACTACTGGCGTGAGCACACGAAACCAGCCGCCCCTCAAGATCGAAGTAGTGGCCGTTCTGCTTGTTGCTCGGCTGTCGAAACTTCGTTGCACCATTGGCTTCCGACCATTTGGGAACGATATCGCCGGGCATGTCACTGAAGACCAGTTCTTTGGTCTTAGCGTTCCACATCGCACCTTCGGTGAAGATGAATCCAGTCGCCAACTGCTCCAACGGAGCTTCATTACCGACAACTTGCCTGAAACGTTCATCTCTGATTTCTATGCTCAATGGATACTCCTCAGCTATCTTTAGCTACTTGCGTAGCAACCAATTCACGGCGTTACTGAGCAGCTTTTGTACTGGATCCTGCTGCAAAACACTCAGCCTGTGGCCATTCGCAAGGTAAGCAACCCGTCCCTTGCCGTACTCATGTGAGTAGCCTGAAGCCGACTGCCGACCATCTTCACCCTGACTCACAGAGAACAGATCGACTCGTTCCTTGTCGAACCAGATGAAGTGCTGCTCGTCATCGATTTCGTAGCTTTCTACCCCTGCGGTGATCGGGTGAGTAGTGTCGGTAATTTCAACACTGAAGTGTTGGAACGGCGGATGGAATTGAAAGTAACCGGCTACGGTGCGGCGGTAGCCACCATCCCATGGATAATTCCATGCTGAATTGTGCATGACAAGGAACGATCCGCCGTTGAGAACGAACTGCTCAATCGCTTCCTCCTGATGAGGCTGCATCCAGCGAACTGGATCGGCGTCGTGCCCATTCGGCCAGTCCATGCCATCTCTAAGGAACACCAGAAGTTTCGCACCATCAAGAAGATCGGCATTAATCGACCCGAAGTCATCGGTGTAGTGAACGCTGAGCCCGGCACCTTCGAGTACTGGTCCTATACCAGCATGTGCCTCTTCGGCTTTGTGATATCGGTCGC
This sequence comes from Chloroflexota bacterium, assembly GCA_013204545.1. GTDB lineage: Bacteria > Chloroflexota > Dehalococcoidia > Lucifugimonadales > Lucifugimonadaceae > Lucifugimonas. The sequence continues at coordinate 17,812 of JABMNN010000115.1, forward strand.
CACCAAGAAATACAGCGTCTGCCATTTTTTGTCTCCGTCAATTGTTTAGTCGTTTGCTCGTCAGCTAGGGGCAAGTCGGCAGATCATACGCCTGTTTTATTGCCTAGAGACCGGATCAACTTGTGAGGAATCTTCGGATCACCTAATCTGAACTGACAACGGGTAGAGCAAGGGGAAGTTTGATGATTCGAATCTCAGGTGGGCGTATCGAAATACGAGTTCCCAAAATCCCACGCCCGTTCCCGCCAAGCGTTTATGCAACTACTGTCTGGCCATTTGTGTTCTACGAACCGCAAGTGTGGAACGACGAATGTGTTCAACGTCACGAACGTTACCACTGGATTGATCAGATTCGATGGCTCGTAATTCCGTGGCTCATCGTCTACTTTGTTTTGTCGATCAAATACGGGGGTGGTAGAGCGCATCCATTTGAGAAGCCTGCGTACGCTATCCAAGACGATTGCAACGTAACATCACCCAAACGTGCACCAAAGAGTTAACGCCCTTTAATGGGCGTGTGGTGATATTCTCAAGGTAGACGTATATTTTCAATTCGACGATTAACCAAGAGTCGATCCACAGAATGATAGCCGATCCGGTCGAAATAGCCGGATTGTTTCGCGCAGACGAACATCGCTGCGACGAGCTTGAGAGCCCTTATGACAAAGACCTTCCGCAACGATCGGCGTAGTGTCGCGATCATCGCCCACGTAGACCATGGCAAGACCACACTGGTCGATGCCATGCTTAAGCAGTCCGGTTCAGTTGCCACTTACAAAGAGCTCGAAGAACGGGTGATGGACAGCACTGACCTTGAGAAGGAAAAGGGCATCACCATCCTTGCCAAGAACACTGCTGTTCGGTGGGGCGACACCAAGATCAACATCATCGACACTCCAGGTCACTCCGATTTTGGTGGTGAGGTTGAACGCGGGTTAGCTATGGTCGATGGAGTTCTGCTGCTTGTCGACGCCAGTGAAGGCCCATTGCCACAGACTCGATTTGTGCTGCGTAAGGCTCTCGAGGCTAAGCTCTCGGTAATTCTGGTTATCAATAAGATCGATCGACCAGATGCACGAATTCCTGAAGTGCTCGATGAAGTCTATGAACTGTTCATCGACCTAGATGCATCCGAAGAACAGATCGACTTCCCGATTATCTACACGGTTGCTCGAGACGGCTTGGCAACAATGGATCTAGATGTTCCCGGAACTGATCTGACACCGTTATTCGAACTCATTCTAGAGAATATCGCTCCACCTTCTTTTGACGACGAGCACCCACTTCAGGCACATGTGACCAACCTTGATGCCTCGCTTTATCTGGGGCGATTGGCGATTTGCCGTATTCACCAAGGCACTATTCGGAAAGATCAGATCATTTCGCACTGTCGAGTGGATGGAACAATTGTTCAGGCGAAAATTACAGAGCTATACATCACTGAAGGCCTTGAACGAGTCAATGCTGAAGAAGCTAGTGCTGGCGAAATTATCGCTGTCGCAGGAATGCCTCTGATCACCATTGGTGAAACTATCGCCGATCTAGAAGACCCACGTCCACTTCCGGTGATTCGAATCGACGAACCCAGTCTTTCTGCAACAATCGGTATCAACACCTCTCCGCTGACGGGCCTCGATGGCAAGAAGCTGACTGCTCGGATGATTCAGGATCGCCTTGAGAGAGAATTGGTCGGTAACGTTTCAATCAAAATTCTACCTTCCGATCGGCCTGATACGTGGATATTTCAGGGCCGCGGTGAGCTCCAACTCGCGGTACTCGTTGAAACTATGCGCCGTGAAGGATTTGAACTCACGGTTGGAAAGCCCGAAGTAGTTACGAAGATGGTTGATGGCAAATTACACGAGCCGATGGAACGACTCGCTGTTGACATCAACGAAGACCACCTCGGTAGCGTCACCCAGATGCTTGCCCACCGTAAAGGTAGGATGATGAACATGGTGAACCACGGTCAGGGACGAGTCCGCATGGACTTCGTCATCCCTGCTCGTGGTCTTATCGGATTTCATAATGATTTTGTGGTAGAAACTCGTGGCGCAGGTCTTGCTCACCACGTATTTGAAGGCTACGAGAGATGGCAAGGCGAGATGCGTTCTCGCCCGACGGGCAGCCTAATATCTGACCGCCGCGGAGTGACTACGACCTACTCACTGCTTAGTGCGCAGGAGCGCGGACAACTGTTTGTACCGGTAGGAACAGAGGTTTACGAAGGTATGATCATCGGTGAGAACCCACGTCCTCAGGACATGGATCTTAACGTAGTGAAAGTCAAGAAGCAGACCAACATGCGTTCTGCCGGAGCAGATCATGCTCAGCACTTGGACACACACAAGCACATGACACTGGAAGAAGCTCTCGAGTTCATGATGGATGATGAGTGCTTGGAAGTTACGCCGAGCTTCGTTCGAGTTCGAAAGAACGTTCTCGACCAAAACAAGCGCGGTCGGTCGAAGAGTGCGAAGAACCTCACAGCGGTTTAATATGCCGTCGCCGGTCTAATTGCCCCAACCGGTTTACTAGATTTTCAAAGCCGCCTCGTAGATATATCTGCGAGGCGGCTTTTTTTGTTCAGAATTCTTAACATCCGCTTGTTCAGTCTTGCGAGCGGTTGTTCATAGGTTCATTCTTTCCACTCAGAGTGTGCGATAGCTCGATGTCAGAAATTCAGAGGAAAGAAAACAATGCTCGAACGATTCTTGGTTCCGGAAAAAGACCGTGTATTCGTACGACCCGAAAGAATGCTCGCCGCAACCACTGAAATCTTCGAGAAGTGTGGACAGTCACCAGAAGACGCTGCACTATCGGCCGAAGTACTTCTGACCAGCGATCTGCGAGGGTGCGAGTCACACGGCGTTTCGAATCAGCTTCGTGTTTATGTGCAGATGTACGCTGATCAAGAGATCAACCCGACTCCTAACGTTCGAGTCACTCGCGAGACCGATGTGACTGCAAACCTCGATGGCGATACAGGTCTTGGGCTACACGTTCTGCCAAAAGCTATGGAAATGGCGATCGAGAAGGCCGAAAAACACGGTATGGGGGCAGTGACTGTGCACAACTCCCGACACATAGGCATGTTGGCATACCACTCGATGATGCCGCTCAAACACGACATGATCGGCGTGACCACTTCAGCCGGAAATCCACTGACGATGGTTCCTACTCACGCCGGTGAGAAGATGTTTGCCACGAATCCGTGGGCGTGGGCGGCTCCGGCTCGTAACGAAGCACCATTTGTATTCGATGTGGCAACCACGCAGGTGGCAGGAAACAAACTGCGACTCGCCGAACGCATCGGTGCGCCTATGGACCCTGCATGGATAGCTGACTCGGAGGGAACACCTATCATGGAAGCAGGTCCACTTCCAGATGACTACATGATTCTTCCGTTCGGTGGTACTCGCGAGCAGGGATCGCACAAGGGGTATGGATTCGCCGCTATGTCGGAGATCATGGCACCGATTCTTTCTGGAATGGGCCCCGGTTTTCTGATGCCTAAATCACCACGAACGATCATGGGTCACTATGTACAGGCGATCAAGATCGATGGGTTCATTGATCCTGAGCAGTTCAAGGATGATATGGATAGGTTTCTGGGTGGCCTGAGGAACGCCAAGCCGGCTCCTGGACATGATCGAGTTGTCTACGCCGGACTCCCCGAGGCCGAAGAAGTAGCGATTCGTGAAAAAGACGGTATTCCGTACCACCGAGAAGTGATCCAATGGTTCGAGTCGATCAAGGCTGAACTCGGTCTGGGCTACGATCTGATTTAGAGAGAGCGTCACCTGAGTCCCCCTCTCTCTATGCAAGTAGGGAGCGGGGGCGACTCAGGCTTCTAAGTTACCGAGATAATCACGACGGCGCCTACAACCATGCCGGCTGATATTAGTTTCAAGATCATGTCGGGTCGTGTGAACTTTTCGTAAATCAGGCTTGGTGCTAACCATGCGCCAAGTACACTCATACTGAACACGAAAATTGGTCGTGCACCACCTAATGACGATACAAGCGCGATTGGTCCTTTGCCGATCGCATACGTGACCAACAAGTGTCCATTGAACGGCATGATGCCTTCGGCCATGATTAGCCAAGGAGCTTGCTTTGGCTGTTTCAGGAAACTACCCAACCTTCGAAGCACGGCGGGTCGGGCAAAAACAAGCCACATCACAGTGAACAGCCCGGTTCCTCGTAGCGAAACGATGTGGATGGTCGAGAGATCGTCCACGATTGATTTTGTGATGAGTTGAGAACTCGCCATTAACAGCGCTCCCACGGCGAGCAGTAGGAATATCGGTTGGAACCCTACCTTGCCGTTTGAAGAGAGCGATCCGATTCGTACTGATGCCAGGATGCTGCCGCCGACCGCGAGCAGGACTGCGGTCCAGTGAAGTGCGCTCAGTGCCTCGCCGAATATCAACCAAGCCAGAAGAGCTACGTAGATTGGCGAGGTTTGCATTGCTGGGATGACGCGGGATGGATCTTCTCGCTTCAACATCCAGAACATGAAAATCAGCGTGAACGCTTGAAGAACCCCGATAGACCACGCCTTTGCGAGGATTTCGAATTCGACGCCTACTGGAAAATTGAACAGTAAAACAGTGGCCCCGAGTAATCCCTGGCTGCCCCCGACAAAGAGATTGAAGCTCGGCAGCCCAAGACCGAAACCTGACAACACCCGCTTATCGATGAGTGTGACGAACGAGAAAAGTAACGGGTTGGCAAGTGCAGCGATAATCCAAAGTTCCAAAGGTTATTTGCCATCCCATGTTTCGGCTTGTTTGAAACTGATTAGTGTTTCGAGGTGATCCCAGATGTCTTTTGAGAGATAGATCAAGGCATTTGAATTAGTAGCGATCATTCGGAAAGAGACAGCTTTCACATCTGAGGTTGACGGCAACGGATTTGACATGCGGGGATTCTAGACCTGTAGCCAATCAATGGGTCATCGCAGCAAGTACAAATAGCGTTATTCATTTGAATGAATATCAAGAGACGAGACATCACGCTTAGCTGCCCATTTCTCATAGAGTGGCCGACGAAATTCGGTCGATTGAAAAACAAGCGCCCACACCATTAACACACCTTAGGAAACCCTGTCAACACCGTACGGGTTACTAGAGTGATTCCGTGTTTATGGGGAGATCACGGTCTAGTTACGAGGATTTATGGGAATGACAAAAATATTTTCGATAGCTCTGGTATTGACTCTGGTGAGTATCATCACCGTAGTCGGAACTGCCAGTGCATCCGCTAAAGGCGTAGACAAACAGCCAATCGACCTTTCGGCTACATTGTTTGTTACCGGGCTTACCCCACCGGTAACCAATTTGAACTCTGGCTGGTCAACGATTGCGAGTGAAACTCTTCAGGGCAATACTCTGGTTACAGTGAACGCTGGACCTGCGATTCTTGGCAGCACGGTTATTTCTGCTGCACAGAGCTCCCGCGAACAGTTCACGTCGTTCAATCTTGCAGAAGCGACTGTCATAAAGGGCAAGTCTAAGGGTACTTTCTACCTGACCAGCTATTTCACCGGCGATGTTCTGGTGGTTGGTGACTACGACCTGAAGGTTTCTAGCTCTGTTGGATGCCAGATATCTGGTGTAGGCAACTGGAAGACGAAGGCTGCTGACAGCATTATTGCTGGACACGGTGACATCACTGTTTGCACTAACTGGATTTGGTTTGGTCCGTCTCCAGAATGGGGTGGAACATTCATGACAAATGTCTCGGTGACTGGTGCTGCTGCACTGCTTGACTAGATAGTCGATATTGTCTCCTTGGGGAACTCCCTATCCGATGTGTTCATTGGATAGGGAGTTTTCGCGTCTGGCGTTAGCTTTGGGCGTCATCGGATGACTTGGTCGCTAGCTGCAATCTTGTTCGAGCAGGGCGTGACTTGGTCGCACTTGGGTTCTAATATCTGTGGGAATGACACATAGCAGCGGCTCCATCTTCTCCCTCACCCCCAAATCGCTCGGCTAGGATGTACTTCGCTTGGGAAGTGTGATCAAGACTACGGAGATTGATGGATATGGTTGAACGGTTGGGGCGGCTTGAGGGGAAGGTGGCGATTGTTACGGGGGCGGGGACTCGTGGCGAGGGGGTTGGTAACGGGAAGGCGGCGGCTACTTTGTTTGCCCGTGAGGGGGCGAGGGTTGTTTTGGTCGATTTGGAGATCGATCGGGCGAAAGAGACGCTTGCTGATATCGAGGCAGGGGGTGGTATCGCCTCAGCTTTTCAAGCTGACGTTACGAGCGACGAGCAGTGCAAAGCACTCGCCGATTTCGCAGCGGCACAATACAGTCGACTGGATATCTTGGACAACAACGTCGGCAACAGCCATAGTGCAACCGTCACGGAGATCGACCCTGCCGACTGGGATTCGATTATGGAATTGAACGTGAAGAGCATGATGCTCACATCACGTCACGCCATCCCCTTGATGAAAGAAACCGGCGGAGGATCGATCATAAATATCGCCTCGATCGCCGGACTGCGAGCATCGAAATCGACCGTATACACAGCATCTAAAGCCGCAGTGATAGGTCTCACAATATCGATGGCAGGGGATCACGGTCGAGAGGGAATTCGGGTCAACGCCATATCGCCGGGTCCGGTATTCACCCCGATGGTTGCGTGGCGGTTATCGGACGAAATGCGGGCTCACCGTCGCAACACCACCGCACTCGGAACGGAAGGTACACCGTGGGACGTTGGCTGGGCTGCGGTGTACTTGGCGAGCGACGAATCGCGCTGGGTCACGGGAACGGTGCTGACAGTCGATGGGGGATCGTCGATATTGTCGAGGCACGCGTACACGGACGCGGAAATGAATGAGTAGTGGAGAAAACAAATTGAGTCGGATGGCGTATGGCGAAGTGGCGGGCGTGGGGAAGCCTGTTTCGAAGATAGTGATGGGGACGTTGGGGGCTAAAGAAGTCGATCAGGCATCACCATTATTCGACGAGTTCGTTTCGCAGGGTGGTAACTGCTTCGACACGGCGCGTCATTACGGAGTGGCGGAGAGCTGGTGTTTGGCGAGTGGATGCGGCGTGAGGGCGTTCGTGACGAGATGGTGGTGATAACCAAGGGTGCGCACACGCCGAACTGCAATCCAGAATCGGTGACTTCGCAACTGCTTGAGAGTATGGATCGGCTACAGGCCGATTTTATTGATATTTATTTCCTTCATCGAGACAATCCAAACGTACCGGTCGGTGAGTTCGTCCACGCGTTGAACGAGCACCGTGACGCAGGGCATATCGGCGTATTTGGCGGGTCGAACTGGAGCTTAGATCGGGTGGACGAGGCGAACGAATATGCGGCTCGTAACGGGGTTGCAGGGTTCACCGTATTGAGTAATCACATGAGTTTGGCTCGTATGGTCGAAGCTCCGTGGGATGGGTGTTTGGCGGCATCTGATGCTGCTTCACGCGAATGGTTATTTGAACGTGAAATGCCGTTGTTTCCGTGGTCGGCGCAGGCACGTGGGTTCTTCGTAGATGGTAAGGCAGCGCTTGAGAATTTTACTGATCCTGAGTTGGTTCGATGCTGGTACAGCGACGACAACTTCGAACGGTTGAAACGGGTGCGGGATATGGCTGCTCGGCAGGACGTGGCGACGATAAGCGTTGCGTTGGCTTATGTGTTGCGTCAGCCGTCGCCGACGTTCCCGTTGATAGGTCCACTATCGGTCGAGGAGGTTCGGAGTTCGATGGCTGCTTTGGACGTTGAACTTTCCATCGAAGACCTGCGGTGGCTGAACTTAGAGGATTAGCTTTTAACGGGTGGACTAGCGTTAGGCGTTAGCTCCGGGCGTCATCGGATGACTTAGTCGCACTCTCTGTGTACCTCGGAAAGGCTTTTTCACTAGGGATGTGAGAGTCGTTTATCGATTTGCTCTGACGGGTGGGTTGGGGCTTTGATTGTTACGCCCAGAATGGCTGCGCCTGCCATGATTGCAACTCCGACACACCATATGCTGTCGTACGAGCCTGAACGGTCGTAAACGTAGCCTGCCGCGGGCGCACCGATTGCCCCGATGATTAGGGTGACAGGCATGATAACGCCACGGATGGCACCTAGATGTCCACGTCCGAAGTATTCCGCCCAAATGTAGTTTTGAAGAAACATCATCCCGCCAATACCGAGTCCGAAGACCGCCATCGAAAGGAATACCAGCGGGAAGGTATTTGCGTAGATCGTAATCACACCCGATATCGAGAGCAAAGCGAATCCGATCGCCCCCAAAACTCGACCCGGTATTCGGTTGGCAAGATAGCCCATAGCGAACGTGCTAGCCCCAGCGGCTACTGCATCGAAAGCTGTAGCGATGGCGATTTTGCCGGGATCGACACCTCGATCAACGAAGGCAGGAATACGGTGTACGCCTATCGTTCCGAGCGCCAATGCGACACCAGTAAAGACGACTACTAACTTCCAGAAAACCACCGAGTGAACCGCTTCACTGGTAGTCCACGAAATTTCAGGTGATCGCTTGCCTTCAGACTCTTCTCTTCTCAGAAGATCAGCCGGAGTATCACCATCGGGGAGAAGTCCAATGTCTTCCGGTTCCCTACGAAGAAATATCAAAGCCACAGGGACGATTGCGCCGACACCGAGTCCTGCCAGTGCGACCCATGCCATTCGCCAGCCCCAGAGATCGATGAACACCTGTGTGAGTGGTACGAATATGAGCGCACCTATCGGGATTCCGAGTGATGAGAACGCGATTGCTTTGGCGCGGTTTCGTCTGAACCATTTGACTACGGGTACTGATGTTACGAGGGCGCCAGGGCCACCCATTCCTACCAAGCCCATTACGGCGAATAGTGCGACCAGTTGCCATCCGGAATCGATGAACGATATTCCGACCATTGCCACGCCGACTATTAGCGCAGCTACAGGGAGCAATATCCGGGCGCCGACTTTGTCGATTAGGGGTCCGATTATGGGGCTGGTGAGTGCGCTGGATAGCTGGCGGACTGACGATGCCCAACCAAAGGTTGATCGACCGATGCCTAGTTCTTCGCCCATCGGATTAATGAAAAGTCCGAAGTTCAGGGAGCCCATCGCCATGCTGGCGGATGTTCCGACTGCCATTACCGCGACGATTGTCCAGCCGTAAAAGAATCTGCGTGGCTTGACGGAAGAAGGCTGATGTTCAGATGTGGGTGGGTTCAAAGTTTGGCAGGCGCGTGACTGATCGGACGAAGTTGTTGATTGCTGTCAGTTTACGCCTGAGTGAGTTCGAATCAGGCAATAGTTTTCGTTGCATAGTGGTGATGATTTGGTCACTGGTGAGCGGGGCGTTAGTCGCGCTCGTCATTTGATGTGCGCTGAATTATTTGCCATATCGATAGCGTTGTTGCATATTGTTGGCGCAGGCAGCAACAGTATGTGTGTGATGTCTGCTATTACCGAGACACTAGCAATTGATTTTTGAATCTTGGCCATGGAAACGCGAACTAAAAAGACGCTCTGCGTCGTTGGACCGCCGACGATCTCAAAAACGGTGGATGGAATCATCATTTTTCGCAGTCGAGCAAGATCTTTTTGTCTCTGCTTTTGCTATTCGAAAACTGTTGGAATCGAAAAAGATTTCTGATGAAGTCGAATCATTGTCTCTGGTTGCAACGATATTCAAATCAACTGGGCGAGTTGTTGATTTTATGAGCCGTCATAAAATCGACAAACTGTACGACCTTGAACATCCAGTGACGGCCGATATTAGTGTTCGCAAATTTTGCGACCAACTTATCCACAGCTTTGTGTTTGAAACAGAGTTGTCTGACGATGGCGGATTGAGTGGTATTTACTTTTCTTCCGATAATTTGAAACGGACTGAACTTATTTATGTCCGATTGATCGAAATTATTGACGTCATAGAACGGGTAGCAGAAGACGATGTTGTTTCTGCTATGTGGCTACGTGATCCGAAAAGTGGCGAGAGTAAAGTAGTTCGGAAATCGAACCGATTGAGGTTAACCGCTGAAGAGTAATTTTGCAGCGTAGGATCGGTTTATGTGGCTAATAAGGGAGGCGTGCGTGTGTCAAGAAAACGAGTGAATTCACGAGAGTGGGGTGAGAGTTTTGTTGCTGCATTGGTGGCGACGGAGCCGATGAAGGTTCGAGGTGTTGTTCGGGAATGGGCCGCTGAGAACAAGGAAGCATTGTTCGATCTAACGGTTGAGGGCTTGGATTGGCAAGCGGACCTGTGGGAGCAGCGGATAGCGGAGAATGGTCAGGAAGTCGCTGAACGCATGTTTCAAGACATGCATGGCAAGCTGAGTGACAAATTCTATGATTTGGTGCTTGAAATTGTTGCTACTCAGGCTAAAGACGATAGAGGAAATTCGATTAGACGGATTCCTATCGAACATATCAGTCCGTATGCAAAATCTATCGAGGACGACCACGACGACTGGGATGACGACGATGATGACGATGGACGTTCATCGAACGATGATCGATCGGATTCAATGAATCCTAATAATGATTCGTATCAGGACTCCGCGGACAATCGTTCGGATCAGATGAATCCCAACAACGATGCGTACGGATCGTCGCGTCGGTAGAAATCGAGTTGCGGGGTCAACGCGGGCGTGTTCTACCAGCCGCTGCTATCCAACACTCGCCCTGCTACTACGCTGAGTTTTGCGACTAGCGTTGGGTCTCTGTGTTCAGGCGATGTTGCGATGGCGTGTTCGAGTGAGGTGTGAGCGCCTGATTCGAAGGGTGCTTCGAGGGCGGCGAGTTTGGGGACCAGCGCCTTGATTAGTTGTTTGGCGTGGACGGTGTTGGTTTTGAGGACTTCGAGAATGGACGCTGTGGAGACGTTTTCGTGTCCGGTGTGCCAGCAGTCGTAATCGGTGACCATTGCGACGGTTGCGTAGGCGAGTTCGGCTTCTCTCGCTAGTTTAGCTTCTGGCATGTTGGTCATGCCGATAACGTCGCAGCCCCAAGATCGGTAGAGTTCGGATTCGGCTCGGCTGGAGAATTGGGGCCCTTCCATCGTGAGGTAAGTGCCACCGACCGCGTAGTTTAGTTTCAGTTCGCTGGCAGCTTCAGCAATGGCACCTTGGGTGGTTGAGCAGATGGGGTCGGCCATGCTGACATGCGCTACGAATCCTGTACTAAAGAACGATTTTTCGCGTGCGAAGGTGCGGTCGATGAACTGGTCGACGAGAACGAAATCGCCGGGTTTGTGTTCTTCCTTGAGAGATCCGACTGCTGAAAACGAGACTATGCGGTCGACTCCAGCTCGTTTGAGTGCTTCGATGTTGGCTCGGTAGTTGATTTCGGTCGGTGGAATGCGGTGTCCACGTCCATGCCGGGGGAGGAAGACGAGTCGGTGTCCTTCGAAATCGCCGATGAGGAGTTCGTCGGAGGGTTGCCCGAAGGCGGATTCAATCTTGATCCATTGAGCGTTCTCGAAACCGTCGATGTCGTAGAGGCCGGTGCCGCCTATGATGCCGATTGCGTTTTTTGTTTGGTTGGGCATGGTGGGATTGTAGCTGCGGCTGCTGGTCGGAGGGTTCGCTGAATGCAGATTCGACTTTGTTTGGCGTTAGGCTCCGGGCGTCATCGGATGACTTGGTCGCACGCTGCATGCTCCGCAAGGGTGCGCGTTCTCGAAGCCGTCGATGTCGTAGAGGCCGGTGCCGCC